>JAISSN010000124.1 GCA_031273105.1 Holophagales bacterium
CAACTGCTATTTGCCAGGGTGAGGTAAAATATGTCCTTTGAATGTACCCTTAATTATAACTCTTTTTTTTTTTTTTTCTTGAAAATCCGACCGTTGTTCTTCTCACTCGCAGTCACGGCGCTGTTTGCCTTTGGCGCCCCTGCGCTTTTCGGACAGGCTCAAAATGCCAGCCCAAAGCCCAAACCTCAGGCGCAACCCCAAGTTCAACCTAAAAATCCAACCCAGGTACAACCCCAAATCCAACCCAAAACCCAAGTCCAAAGCCCAGCCGCAATCCAAAAGCCCAGCGCCATGCCCAGGGTGCAATTCACAACCAACCTGGGCGCTTTCACACTTGAGCTTAACTCCGACGCGGCCCCAAAGACCGTTGAGAATTTTCTTAATTATGTAAAGTCCGGCTTTTATAAGGAAACCGCTTTCCATCGTGTAATCAGCACATTCATGGTTCAGGGCGGCGGCTTTACCGCTGACGGCGCGGAAAAGAAAAAAACCAACCCCCCCGTGGTGAATGAAGCCAAGGCGGCGCTTGAGATGGGCCTGAGTAACGTCAGGGGTTCCATCGCCATGGCCCGCACGCCAGACCCTGATAGCGCCACGAGTCAGTTTTTTATCAACGTCGTTGACAATCCCTTTCTTGACTACCCGGGCAAGGATGGCGCTGGGTACTGTGTCTTTGGGCAGGTGGTCGAGGGTATGGACACCATTGACAAAATACGCGACGTCAAAATCCGCCCCGGCGGCCCAGACGATAATTGGCCCATGGAACCTGTGATTATCACTGATGCAAAGATTATTGCGAAAAAGACCAGCGCCAGAAGCGCCACTGTGAAACCGGCAGCGGAAAAGCCCGCGCCCAAGAACGCCCCGGCGAAACCGGCAGCCGATAAACCCGCGCTTAAGAACGCCCCGGCGAAACCGGCAGCCGATAAACCCGCCCCCAAAAGCGTCGCTAAGTAAAAATCACAGGACACAACTTTGATTTAGAAAGGGCATGAGTAATCCATGCCGCGTTCAACCTTGATTGGATGGGACTTGTATGAAAATGCGCTAAACTTTTTAACTGGGTTTGTTTGTTGCCCTAAAGCGCAAAGATAATTTCTGGACAAGCGTCCACCATTCATCGTTTTTGGAGAAAAGACGTGCCTAAAACACCTTCTGCACCCCGAGTGGCGGCCATTCTAGGCCCTTTCATGTCCGGCAAGACTTCCGTTTTGGAGGCGTTGCTGTTCAGTTGCGGCGCCATCAACCGCAAAGGGTCAATAAAGGAAGGCAACACCATCGGCGATTTTTCTCCCGAGGCCAGAGAGCGCCAAATGGGTATTGAGGCAAACGTGGTCTCTACCAATTTCATGGGCGAAAGCTGGTCTATTATTGACTGCCCGGGTTCAGTAGAGTTCCAGCAGGAATGCGCGGGACCATTGGTTGTAGCCGACGCGGCTATAGTAGTAGTCGAAGCCGATCCAAGCCGCGCTATGATGGCGGCCTCCACGCTGCGCAATCTGGAGGCAAATAAAATCCCAAGGGTTATTTTTATCAACAAGATGGACGCCCCAGACGCCTCAAACAACCTGGCGCCTACCTTGGACGCGTTAGCCGCCTGGTCCGGTAAGCCGTTAGTACAGCGCATGTACCCCATCACGGAAGGCGACGCGCTAAAGGGCTACGTTGATTTAACCCTTGAGCGCGCCTTCCACTTCAACACCAGCACCCATAACGATACGCTGGTAGAAATCCCCGGGGCCATCAAAGAAGACGTCATAGCCAAGCGCCAGGAGATGATGGAAGCCGTTTGCGGCCTGGACGACGCGCTGATGGAAAAGCTGCTTTCAGATGAAATACCATCGCTGGAAGAAATTTACGCAACCCTTGCCAAGGGCTTTAAGGCGGGAGAGATAGTTCCGGTGCTATTCGGCACGGCGGAAAAAAACGGCGGTATGATGCGCCTGCTCAAACTATTGCGCCACGAGGCCCCCGAATACGCGGAGACGATGAAGAGGAATAATCTTGTTCCAGAGGGCGAACTGCTGGCTCAGGTATGGAAAACTGTTCACGCCCAGCACATCGGCAAGCAAAATTATGTCAGGGTCTGGAAGGGTGAGCTGGCCGACAGCAGTACCCTTGCCGGAACCAGGGTTTCGGGCCTAAGTAAGTTATTTGGCGCCAAGCAGGAAAAAGTAGCAAAGGGCATTCCAGGCGAAATCGTGGCACTTGGCCGTATGGATCCTATTAAGACGGGCGACGGCCTGAGTTTGGCCTCATCTGTAATACCAATCCCATTCCCCGAGCCGCCCCAGCCCGTCATGCCCTTTAGCCTGAAGGCAGCCAAGAGCGGTGAAGAAGTCAAGCTGTCAACAGCCTTGGGTAAGCTCTTGGAAGAAGACCTCAGCTATCGCATGGAGCAAAACCTGGAAACCCAGGAGCGCGTTCTGTGGGGCATGGGTGAAATCCACCTCAAAAACGCCGTCAATCGCCTCAAGAGCAAGTACAACGTGGAAGTGACTTCTGAAAGGCCCCTTGTTCCCTACCGCGAAACCATCAAGAAAAATTGCGAGCAGCAGGGCAAGCACAAGCGGCAGTCCGGCGGTCACGGTCAGTACGGCGACGTACACTTTCGCATCAAGCCATTGCCCAGAGGCAGCGGCATTGAGTTCATTGACTCAATCGTCGGCGGAGTAGTGCCCCGCAACTACATACCAGCCGCTGAGGACGGCATGAGGGATTACTGTAGGCAAGGTCCCCTTGGCTTCCCCGTTGTGGACATTTCGGTTGAATTATACTTCGGCAGCTATCACGACGTGGATTCATCCGACATGGCCTTCAAAACCGCAGCCCGCATAGCCATGCAGGAAGGGTTGCTCAAGTGTTCCCCGGTACTCCTGGAGCCAATCCTAAAGGTGCGGATAAGCATCCCCAACGAACACACCAGCAAGGCCCAGCGCCTCGTCACGGGACACCGCGCGGGTCAGATACTCGGCTTTGACGCCAAACCAGATTGGCCTGGCTGGGACGTGGTTGACGCCTACCTTCCCCAAAGCGAAATGAACGACCTGATCATCGAAATCCGCTCCCAGACAATGGGCGTTGGGTTCTTTATCTGGGAGTTCAATCACCTGCAGGAACTTGAAGGCCGCGAAGCCGAAAAAATAGTGGAGACCCGCAAGAAGGCTCTGGAGGGATAGCGGATTATGGATAAGGCGCAGAAACGAATAAGGATATGAGGTTCGCGTGAAGCTGTAAAAAATGGCGGGTACGGCGCAGGAGGTTTATATCAGGAATGAAAGCTCATGTTTCTTTGCTTAAGTATCTGGTTTCCTTTCTTATGGTCTGTCCATTTCTGCGTGGACAAGCGGGGTTGCTGATTCCATCTGGCATAGGGCGTCCGGACTCCAGGGTGCTCTCGCTGAGGGAGATGAAGATAGATGTATCAATAGCGCGGGGTTACGCACGGGTCAACGTAGTTCAGGTCTTTGAAAATCACACGAGCGGTATTCAGGAAGGAACGTACCGCTTTGCCCTGCCTCCATCCGCGACCGTCGGCGACTTCGCTGTTTGGGACGGTCTTCAGCGCATACCGGGCGTAATCCTGGAAAAAAGCCGCGCAAGGTCTGTTTACCAGGAGGTCACGCGACAGATGATTGATCCTGGCCTTTTACAGCAAGGCGACGAAGACGACGGCACAGGCCCGGGCGCCCACTCGCTATTCTCAGTGACAATCGCGCCCATCCCCGCCATGGGTACAAAAAGGCTGGAACTGCAATTCCAACAGGAAGTCCCTTACATAACCTCAATGGGTGAATTTCGCCTCCAACTGCGCCCCCCCACAGGCGAGCCGCCCACGGCCGCGTATTTCACCGTCAATGTAAACCTGGGCGATTGTAAATACGAAGCCATGCGACAGGGAATACCGCTTACAAAAAAACAAAATAAGCTGACCTTCGCCGCCGAAAATTTCAAACTGGACACAGACCTCCAATTTCGCGTCATTCCTGAATCATTAACGCTGTTGCGCCTTTCAGCCTTTCGCAATCCTGAAGGGCGGTTACCTGACGGCCTCGCCCTCGCGCCCTGGGAGCGCCCTTCTGAAATACCCCCCGAAAGGGACGGCTTTTTTTTGCTGGAAGCAATGCCCGCCGATAATTCAAAGGCCGCGCCCGCCGGATCAAAGGCCAGGAAAACACGTCCGGCTCAGGCGCTGGCCATTTTGTTTGAAACGTCCCTGAGCCACAGATGGGACGGATTAGAAACAGCCTATGGCCACCTGGTCAGGCTTCTGGGGGCGCTTGAGCCAGACGATCAATTTTTACTGATGCCATTTGACGCCAAAATAACCGATGGCCACCTGCGTCCGGCCACGCCTAAGGACGTGGAAGAAGCCTTAAACGTCCTGCGCCAGCGCCCCTTAGCCCCGGGCAGCAACATTGTACAGGCAATAAGCGCGGCAAAAAGGGCGCTGCCAAAGAATGGGCGCATATTCCTGTTGACCAGCGGGGCTAATATTACAGGTTCAAGGAACATTAAATCCAGCTACCAAACAACGCAGCTATTGGCCAGCGGGGCGAATTCCAGCGCCTTGCGGGAAGTCCTTGGGGCAACGCCGTTATTTACGCTGTTCAGCGGTAGTCAGCCCAATGAGTCGCTGGTTAACGCGTCTTCCGGCGTGATATTTCCGACTTCCACCGAAATTGAACAGGACCTTTTTTACATGCGCTTGCTCGCGCCGATGGAACGCGCCGCGGCCACGGAAGCGACTAAAACGCAAAGCGACATTCCGTTTGAGGTCTTTGGCGGAAACCCTGGATTAAGGCACATTTATCCCGTTCTGACACAACCCATTGAAAGCGGCGCCCTTTCGGGCTGGATTGGCCGTTACGAACATCCGCAAAACGGCTTGCTCTTAAGGTTGAAATCAGACGCTTTTCGCGGCGGCTTTACCGAGATCAAGGCCAGCTTCCCTGAAAAGGCGCTGGAAGCCAGGGACCTTCCAAGAAGATGGGCGAGGGCCAGGGTCAGCGACCTTCTTGCCCGCATTGAGGCGAACGGTGAAAGGCGCGAGTGGATTGACGAAGTCCTCGCCCTCTCCAAGCGATATAAATTCGTCACCCCATACACGGCGTTTTTGGCCGCCCCGCGCTCCTTGCTGCGCCCGCGCCGCATACAGCCAGGCGACCCCGTCCTGCGGGTCGAGTGCGATCCTGGCGCGCGCGGCGTCATAGCCTTGTTGCCCTTTGGTTTGAAACTGAATTTAATACGCCGCCCCGGGACTAACAGTTGGGAGGGCAGATTTCTTGCCCCGGAGGGCTTTCCCGACGGACGCCACGCCGTCCGAATTCTCGTCAGGGACAGCAGCGGCGCAACCGTAAGCGAAACCAAACACTTTATAATGGACGGCAAAGCGCCGGACATCGCGCCCATGTTGCCAGCATACGCAAAGAATGGCGAAACTATAAAAATACAGGCAAGGACCGACTCAGACGTAGTGACGCTCACGGCGCGCATTGGCGATTCGCCCCCGGTACCCCTCAAATGGGATTCAGGGGCAAAGTGTTCCGTGGGCTACCTGAGGATTCCAAATGATCTGGCTGGAAAACAAGAAGTGTTCTTTGAAGCCGTTGACGGCGCGAAAAATCGCGGCTTTGCCCGCTCCGCGCTGGAGGTGAAGTGATGCGCCCGCGGTCAAATTACATATTGCTCGCCGCCATGTCACTGTTGTTCATAGGCGCCGTAAAAATTGACTGGCGCGACATGGTTGAAAACGATTGGATTTATAGCATAGCCACGCGTTTTTCACTGGTGGGTGGCAATACGGTACACTACCCGACGCCTACGGCGGAACTGGCCCGCTTACTGGAAGACCGCAGTGAATCCGCCGCATTGCGCCATCTGGCTGATGCAAGACTCGAACTGGGCGACAGAGTGGGCGCCTGGGCCGCCATGGCAGGCTGGGCCGAGCGCGAAGGCGCGGCCGCCTGGGAGGAGGCGGCCAGATGGGCGATGGCCCGCAACAGCGTTCCCGAAGCCTTTGCCGCGGCTGAAAAGGCTATGCCCGAACTCAATCGGGAAAGCAAGCGCGCTCTGTGTGACGAGCGCATCCGATGGGCGGACCAACACCCGGAAGCGGCGGACCCTCTTGCGCTGATGAAGGCCAGGGCCGGCCTGTTCCCCGACGACGCGAGCGCGCTGGAGGCGTGGCTGCGCCGTTTGATGGGCGCGAACCGCTTTGACGAAGCTGAAAACGCGTTGGTTTCTACAAATGTACTGAGCGCCGAGAGAAAACTCCTGCTGCGCTCCGACCTCTATGCCATCAGAAAAAAATACGAACAGGCTTTTAAAATACTGGACGACGCCGTTGCTGAACCCCGGAGTATGGATTTCAGGAGGGCTTACGCGGTAAGGGTTGATCAGGCAAACCCAGGGTTGCCCGAAACCTGGCGGACGCAACTGGAAGGGGCTTTTGACGCTCCGGCCCTCATTCGCCTGTGTACTTGGTTCCAGGGTCAAAACAGGGGCAGCGCGGCGGCGGATCTGGTCAGGCAAATGGAGCGCCGCCATGAAACCAGCCTGAATCGTGACCAGCGTCTGTTACTGAGCAGATTATACGCCGAGGTTGAAGCCATACCGGAGGCCTTCCGCGCCGCGCTATCAGCGGCCCACCTTGGCGATAGTGATTCCGCGTCTCAGCAAGATGATTTGGCGCTCCTGGCCCGTTTGGCACTGCAAACCGGCGGGCGCCCCCTGAGTATCGGCGTTTCCAATGACGAGGCTTACCGATGGGCGGCCCGGCTCGACAGAACGCCGGGTTTCTGGACAGGCGCTATATCACTCCTTTTGACCGGCCTCCCTTTTGAACAGTCATTGAATCAACTTGAAACCGGAAGCCTGCGGGATCGCGCCTTTGCCACGGCGTTGGCTCTGGGCGACGAGCTTGCGCGGCGCTCCCCCCGGCACCCAAGCCTGCCCGCTCTGCGGACGGCCTTCATGGCCCGCCACATAGAAAGCGGCGATGGCGAAAGCGCGCTGGCCCTTTTGCCGCTGCTTGAAAATACGCCGAGCGCCGATGAAGCCAGAAAACTGGCCCTCGCGGCAGCCAGAGGATCCAATGTTCCAATAAAGGAAGAATTGCGCTTGATGAAATCGCGCCTTAAGAGCCTTGCGCCGGACGGCAGTACGCCAACCCTTGATGAAAATGACGACGACTATTATGATTACGATTATGACCCTCCTGGCCGCAGCGGATACGGCGTTCCAGGCTGGGCGCGGATTCCAAAGAAGGAAATGGAGCGATATTCCCAGACGCTCTCCCAGTACATTTCGCGCCTCGACTATCTGGACAAATCCCACCAGACATCCGTGAGCCTGATACTGGGCGAGATGGACCGTATGCCCGACGCAGAGGCCCTGTGGCTAGACCTTTTATCCAGGCTTGAATCCTGGAGGCTGGACGACGACCTGGGACCCCGCTACCTCGCCGCCTTGCAGCGTTTCAAAGGCGAAGCCATCTGGCCGAGGCTGGCCCGATGGTACGCGAAGCGCAACTATCAAAAGGAGTTGAAGGATTTAGCGGAAAGCCTGACGCAACGTTTCAGAAGCGCTGATATTTTTAACAGGATTCAGGCAGGCGACCCTCGACTGGCAATCCCGGAGCAGCCGCCTATCAGAGACGGCGTCCGCATGGTCCCCTGGGCGGACTGGGTGCGCTTCAGGGCTCTGGAGCGCTTTCCCCATAATCCCCGCATAGTCAGAGAGGCTCAAAGACTGGTCGCCCAAAGCGTCTGGCAACGCGACTACCTAAACAGGGAGAGCGGCCAGGGGGGGCAAAACGGCCCGGTTGTAATACCCGACGCCCTCGTGCAAACGAAGCGATGGGCCGTTTTTTTTGTTGATGCCGACGTCCGCGAATCCTGGTTCCGGGACGCGATGAGATCTGGCAACTTAGTCCAGGAGCTGGAAGCCATAGAATCGCGGCCTTCAAAAACCCCCGTTGACGACATGATCCTCAGCGAAGGCTGGGCGCGCTTGAGCAATTTTGAAAAAGCCGCCCCCGCCTATGAACGGCTTGCCGCCGCTTACCCTGGCAACAGCGACCTGGCAGGCCAAACCTTGTCGCTGTACAGGTCGCTCAATGGGCTTGGCCATAACTACACACAGGCCGCCCACGCTCTGGTGGCGCGCATTGCGCCGTCTCTGGAGAATCCATACGGTCTCTGGACAGAGCTGGGCGAAATGGAAGTGGAGCGCGGAATGCCTGGCGCCGCAATTAAAGCGTGGCAGGCCCTTTTGGATAGGGAACCCCGCAATCCCGACCGCGTTGCCGATTTGGCCACGCTTCTCTGGGACTACAACCACGACCGCGAAGCCCTGAGTGTTGTGGCCGAAGGAAGGGCGCGGATGGGCAGGCCAGGGTTCTATGCCTTTGAAGCCGGCGTGCTGCGGGAAAACCTGCGGGATATCGAAGGCGCCATCGACGAATACCTGACCGCATTGCGGGGCGATAGCAACCAATCCGATTATCATCATTCAGCCGACCACCGCGCCCTTAGGCGCATCGCCCAATTATTATCGCGCCAAAGGGTGTACGACATCGTCGAAAAGAGTATTCAAAGCCTGAAGCCGGGTAAGCCTGAGGACGAAAAGCGCCTGTTGAGTTTCTTCCCGATATTAAACGAGCGCGCGGGCGGCTTTAATAGAGACGACGATTGGATTGGTTTTGCGAATAACCCTGGCGACCCCGAACACCAGGGCGCAAGCCTGAGCGCGATTGAATCCAGGATGGCCGGCGAGGACGCTATACGGCGAACAGGCAATTTGATTCTCGCAAAAACTGAATCAATGGCGCCGAGGGCTACCAGTATTGACTTTCTGGAAGCCTGCCGAACCTGGATGAACAGCGTCGCCAGGGATCGCTGGAAGCTGGACAGGCTGGTCTCCTTTGAGAGCGCGTGCATGGCAAGACGTGCGGGCTTGGTTCCAAACGAGGAAGGAAGCATCCGCGTTGAAATGGAACGCGCTGACTTCCTGGCTTCCAGGGGGCGCAACAGCGAGGCCCAAGCCCTTTGGTCTCAGCTTGAAAACCGCATAGCCCTGTTGCCCGACGGCGTCACAAAGATGAGGACTGAGGCGGCCAGGGCCTCATTTTTGGAAAAGAGCGGCGATGTGAGCGCCGCTACGGCGGAATGGAAGCGATTGGGCGAGCGCTACCCCTGGAGCTTTGGGCTGCTGGAAGACCGTTTAGCCTTCCTGCGAAGAACAGACAAGCCGGATGAGTCCAGGGCGCTTCTGGAAGAGGCGTCGGGTAAGGCGGCGGAAGGATACAGGCTGACCCTGCTGCAACAACTCGCCAGGCAGAGCGTAATTGAAAACGACTCCCCCAGAGCGATTCTGGCGACACAGCGCATATTGCGGGAAAATGGCCTGAGTCCCCATGACCGCCTGGAAGCCGCGGAGATACTGGTCCGGGTTTCAATAAAAACAGACGAAAGCTGGGACCCCGCCCCCTTTATCAGTGAACAGGCGGCGATGTTTAATCAGGAACAATCAGCCGACCTGTATTGCCGCGCCGCTCAGGCCGCCGACGCCGAGGGCGTGCATAAGACGGCGCTCAGGATGTGGATTGAAGCCCTCAACAGGCGTACCGACAGGCAGTGGATACAATCCGCCTGCAGATCAGCAATAGCCGGAGGCGTGGAAGCTGAGTTATTGTCTTTCTTTGAACGCCAGCATCAGCGCAGCCCGCGTGACGTCCGGTGGGCGGTGGCCGTACGGGATATCCGCCGGAACCTGCATATTATCGAAGGTACTATTCAAGCCGCCAAAGCCGCCGTCGCAATCCGCCCCGACAGAGAGGATTTATGGCGTGAAGCGGCGGAAATCATGGTACTGGCCGATAACGTCAAAGAAGCCGCCGACTACCTCGACGGCTGGCACAGGCTGCGCCCGTCCGACGAGGACGTAGCCGCCTGGCGCTCCAGGCTCTATGCCCAGGCGGGCGAGGGCGAACTGGCCTTTGCCGTTGAGAACGCCACGCTGGGGGCGCTGCAAACTGAGCCAAAACACAGCGGCGATTATCCAAACAGGTGCGCCAGAGCGGCAGTCCGCTTAATGGAAAACGGCCTTATAGCGCAGTCTCTGCGAATTTATTCACAACAGGGAGACATCCTGGCCGTTACAAAGAGCGATATTCCAGCCTATCAGCAGGTTCGTCTGGCCATATACAGCGGGCAGCTCATAAAACTGCTCCAGCCCTCCCTCAGCGACGAGCGATTGTTAAACGGCATTGCCGATGAACTCAGCTCCAATGGCAAACCGGAGGATCTGGAGGCGGTAGTCGCCCGCCTGTCGCCCCAGTTGTCGTCGCTCTCCGCTTCAAGCCGCGCGGCGGCGCTGAGACAGTGGCATGGCTTTATTCAACGCGCCGGTATCAGAGGCGCGCTGAGGCTTGCAGCCGCCCGGGAATATATTTCGGGAAAGCCCGGCCCGTGGGTGCAAAACCCCTCGACGCCTTTTTTAATTGAGGTGGGCGACGTTCTGATTCCAGGTTATTACAACCCGAACACCTATAGTTACAGTGATCCCAATTTGGAATGGCTGTGGGCGCTGGACTTGGCTCGCAGGGACAAATCTGAAGAACTGCTGACATTTCTGGAACCAGGTTGGAACAGCGCCATGAACGCTGTCTTCAGCGATTCCCGCGTGAACCCGAATGATTTCCGATTAAAGTGGATGTCTGACACAACCGTATTGGAAACATGGGCCAGGGCTGCCTCCCAGAAACCGGAAATACTAAAACAGTTAAACGACGTCTTTAGCGACCAGCGCCAGTGGGATCGCTTTCAGGCGCTGGCGCCGCGGAACTGGAAACAGGATGCGTTAATCGCCCTGGTCGAGCCTGATACCCAAACCGCCATGTTCCGCTTCCTGAAAACCGAATCAAAGGCTTCCGGCCGGGTAACGCAGGCCAGGGCGGCGCGGATGGAACACGTCGCGGAAGCCGTCAGGCGATTGATTCAGGACCAGCCAGGCGCGGCTGACGACCCTGTCATCGTCAAACTGCGGGGACCTCAGACGGTAGGCGAACTACTGGGCAATAACGCCAGTTGGCTCTGGACTGAATTTACACCGCGAAGAAGCCCTAACGGAGATATTATTGAGCCGGATGAATATCGCAGCGTCGGCACAGGCATTGACGCGGGGCGCTTCCCCGCCGCTATCTGGGGGCAAAACCCCGGCGAAGCCTGGTACGTGCTGGAAGCCCTTGCCCGATACAGAAAAACGGACAGCAGGGCGGCGTTCTTGCCCTTAGAGTACGCACAGAGCGGCGGCGAGTCCGACCGGGCGATTCTGGCTATAAATCTGGCCAGGTCGCTGGGCGATATTGGCCTTGCCAGAGAACTGGACGCCCAGCGCCCTGGTTCCGCTACAGACCCGCGCAGGGTTCTGACCCGCGTCCAACTGCTCAAAGCCTCCAGTGAACACAAAAGCGCCAATGAAACATGGAAATTATACCTGTTGTCGCGCCAAAAAAATATCAATTCGTCCGAATTATTTAGTCTGGCCCAATTTGCCGACCACAATGGCCTGCCGGAACCCCTTGGGCTGCTAGACGCTTCTCAACCGTTACATCCAGAACTACTGGCTTCACTTGTCAATAAAAATCTCAGCGCCTTCAAGCTATATAAGACGTCGGACGCATCAGCCTTCCGATCAGCCCTCAGCGGGTACTGGCGCCAAAGCGAATCCGGCCTCAGCGCCTCCCAACTGCGTTTCTGGCTGCGGGAACTCTGGGCGACAGGGTCGGCAGACCTACCGGATGGCGGGCTGGATAAACTGGGCGGCTTGTGGCGCCACGCGCTGCCCTGGTTGTCACAACAGGCGATTCCTCAGCGTCCTGAAGCCCTAAACGCCGTTGAGAGCGGCGGCGATGCGCTGATTAAGCTGTTGAGACAAAGCGACCAAAGCGATATAGTCCAGATACTGACGGCAGGAACCTGGCTGGCCGCTGGCAATAGCAGCCTGGCGCTGTCTTTGGTTGACAAGTGGATTTCCGAAAACCGCAATGACGACCTCGGGCAGGGTTCCTACAGGCCTGAAACGCGGGATTCAGAAGAAGATGATGAATATAAAGATGAATTCATGTCATATCGCCAATACAATCGCGCCCGCTCCAATGTTGAGCGCATAAGGCTTTGGATGGACGCCTTCCGCGCCAGCGGCGCGCATCCAGACGCCGCCGAACGCTTTTCGGGAATGTTAAAAGAGCACTATGAAAACAGAGCCGTTTCGCAGGACGTATGGGCGCTGGCCTTTGACCTGTCTAAACCGGAGGACAGACCGGCGCTGCACAAGGCGCTTGATCTGGCTTGGTTCAGGGGCCAGGTGGATTCAAATGATTTAGGCCGTCTGATTGAAACACTGGTTAAATATATTCCCAGGGAAGCCCCAAAATGGCTTAAACGATGGCCTCTGGAACACTCTTTTCAGCACACCAGCCAAAGGGCTGATATCCTTGCCGCTCTAAGGCAGCCGGGGGACGCCGCGCAGGTATATAACAATGCCAGATGGCGGGCATCCTGGCGCATGGCAGACGACCTGAACGCATTCATGGCCTGGCGCGATTTGAACGCCAGCGCCGCTGACCCGATTGGCCCGGAGATGTGGAAAACTGCCCTTGGTTACTGGAAAGGCTCTTCCCCGATTTCGCTGACGGAACGGCTCAAATCCCATCCTCTGGATTGCTTCAGCGCCGCTTCCGCGCTCCAAACAGCTAAAGGAACAAGCGAAGAGGAAACGCTCCGCGTTGAAGAGGCTATCAAACTCTTCGTCTCCAATCCCGACGCTAGCATCCTGCTGCACGTCAAGGCCGCCCGACACTGGCTGCCTATATCCTGGAGGACTGCGGCGCGTTACGCCGGCGTTTATTCCGCTGAAACCTGCTACCGCGCCATGTCCTCTAAAAAACTTTCGCCGGAGGATATCAACAGCGCCCTGGAAGACCTTGCCAGAGTCTATCATAAAAACGGCGACACAAATAGAGTTCAGGCGGCGCTTCGCATACTTTCCGACAAAAATAGTTTGGGATTAAAGGCATTAAGGGCGGAGCTGGACGGCGGGGCTATCGAAAAGATTGCGGATTACCTGATAAAGGACGGCCGGCCCGCCCCAATACTACCCAAAGAACTCACCTGGGCGCTCCTCAGTAAATTCCTGCGATTAGAGCAATTTGAACAACCGGAACAATTTGGAGAGTGAACGATGATTCGGGCCGCAATTATTCTCGCTTGCGCTGCCGCGCTCCCCGGCGAAGGGCTGCCGCTGCCTGACGCGCCGCTGCGTCTGGTGATTCCCGACGTCAGAGCCTTTGACAGCGCCCTATCGGGGCCGTACAGGCAGTTTTTGGAGGGCGGCCTGCCCCAAAGCGATCCATTGCTGGCGGCCTGGAGGCGAACGCGCCTCGGCGCCAAGCTGGATACTCAGTGGACAGCCTTTTCAGATAAGATTTCACTGAATTGGCGGACATTAAAAGCCATGCAGCCGTCGAGTATTGGGCTTGCGCTGTTAGACGTCGGGCATCTGGAAGCCGTGCTGGTTATCGAAACGCCTCTGTCTGCGGTATCTCACTCCCTGCCCGGGGGCGTCGCAAAAAAACACAACGGCGTTTCCTATACGCTGATAGCCGGAGGCGCGGCTGACGATTCAAGCGGCAAAGACGAGCGCATGGGCTTTGCCTGGGCCGGCATGGGCAATAAGCTGATCTTCGCCAGCAGCGAAAGGGCTTTGAAGCTAACACTGGACGCCGCCGTCTCCAATATCAGCTATAACATCGTCCTGGAGGGCCTGGCCTGTCTCGACCTGAACCTGGACGAATTACGCAGGGATATTTATTTCAAACGCGAGTTTCCATTTCCTAACGGCGCGCAGACAGGACGCCTTTACGCCGCCCTGCGGCGGCAGGGCGGGAACCTGATAGAAGTTCGCCAGGGGATGGGCGAATCCCGTTCCCGTGTGTTTAAGTTCGAGGCCAGTGACGCCGTCATTGCAGGCTGGGAACCGGATGGCGGCGACTTCTGGCCGACATTTCGGCGCGCCCTGCTGGACCCTGAGCCAAACCCGTCTTCCAAGCCTGTTCCGGCGCTCCGCCCCTTGCCCTCCACCACCGGCCCGCTGGACAGCTACCTGATTGACTTCACTAAGCCGGTGACGGGTCGGGGGACCGAAGCGTGGGAAGAAGGCGACCTGGCGATTTGGAAAAACCTTTTGGCCGGCGTCCCCTCCTACGGATATTCCTCCCAACGCGCGGGCCAGCGCCTACTGGTTTTTCCCTGGCCAGCGGTTAAGAATGAGCTTTTTATGGACGCCTGCGTTGCGAGTATGGCCAGGCGTCACGGCAGGGTTTCCGTAGTCAAGTTTGGAGATATTCAGGAAATTCAGGCAGGGCCAGGGGTTCCGGTATTAGCCGTCAAGCGGACGGGCGCTTTTTTATGGATTGCCGCCCGCGCCGATCACCTCAGCCGCGTAACAGAGCCTCAACCCGAATCCGCCTTGATAAGATGGGCAAAACTGGACCTGAACGCCGTCAGGGCGGAAGAGTCGCGCTGGAACAAAATTGAGGGACCATCGGCGCCCGAATATGACCGCCCCCTCTCTGATCGCCTGCTGGGACTATTGGGATGGATGCCCAACACAGCGCGTATTTCCATAGAAAGGCGGAAAAGCGATAAAGGATGGATTGAAACAGTTGTATTTGGTGATTAGAGTTTAAATTGTCTTTAGAAAGGAGCAGTACATGCCAAGCGTAAGAATCGCGCCAAAGTGGCTTGCGTTCTTAATCTCCATCACACTTTCCCTGGCGGCGCTGAGCGCAATCGGGTGTTCGGGCGACGACGATAAATCGGCGGCGCCGCCCTCCGTGTACAGCCAGGAAACTGGGATAGCGAATATTACCCTTTCAAAGGGTAAACTGGAACCCGCTTTCAGCGACGACGTGAGAAATTATGGCATATCGCCGTTTTACGTAACCACGTCCAGTCTAGACATAACGGTGGCCCTGAAGGACTTTAAGTCCAGGCTCACCATCAACGGCCAGGAGCGCAACAGCGGTCAGGCCGCCACTATTGCTCTCAACCGCGAAAGTGATACCGCCATACAAATCAGCGTGCAGGCCGAAGACGGCAATAATTTCAACGTCGTCACATTAACCGCAAAGGTGATGCCGCTCAATACAACCGTCTATGTGTACGACAGCGTCGCCGGCAACCCCCTTAACGACGCTAAACTTTCAATACGGGACGCCCGTACCGGCGAGCTGCTGGCCAGCGGCATAGACTTTCCGGCCAGCGCCCAGGGTACCGTATTCCTTGGCCTGGATAAAAACAGGAGATACAACATATACGCCAGGCGTCCTGACACAGCGGAGGCTTGCTTCTCCTACTTTGATCCGTCATGGGAAGACACCGTAACGCTGTATTCCCGCAGGGATTGGGTCATAGACCTCCCCGCGTCAGCCCCCATTATCGCCGATATAGCCTTTGCCGCTCGTCCTCCTTCGGGATTGATTGAGGACCTTGAATGGATGACGTTACCCTTCGAGGAATGCAGCCGCTTTAGCGTCTCACAAGATAACACGTACTACCTCAAGGTCACGGCCATAGCCGAGAACAATATCTGGATGGAGGTAGACCGAGGCGCCATCATGGCCGCTATTGACGATTTACCCCAGCGAGCTGTAAATAACATGAGGTATTTAGGCGCTCTGTATTATGGCAACACTCCCGTCGTTGTAAACGGCAAACGCTACATGATGACAGACGCGGTGTTTGTCGCGGCCGACTATATTATCCCTGGCGACCGCATTCTTAATATTGTAGTTTATGACTGGGCCAATAACAGGACGGAGCAGCGGGTTTATCTGGACGTCACAACCACGTCAACCATAGAGGACAATGACCCTGCCGCTCTCACGCCGACCTGGGTCGCGCTTAATGCCCATAGTTACGGCATATCCAATGATTTTTACTCCGCAGAACCCATTGAAGAAGATGCAGCGCCCCTGGCCCTCCCTGAAGACCCGGCTGGTCCTATGGGCGACTATATAATTACGCAGATTGCCGTTAGCTCCGGAGGCGCATACAGAGGCTTTGAAGTGGAGCGCGCAACAAGCCCCAACGGCCCATGGAAGCTGGTACTCAAAAGGACCTACAACACCCTACTCGCCAGCCAGCTCTCCCAGTACGATCGCAGCGCCGAGCTGATGGGAGGCGCCACATACTATTACAGGGCAAAGTTCTTTAACACCAGAGGCTATTCCAGCTACACCGACGTCCGCCAAATTACCACCCTGCCATCCTTTAATGTAAACCTTGTCTCGCCGGCCAACCACGCCGTGAGCGAAACGCTGTATCCCACATTCAGGTTCAGGGTAACCAACCCCGCGTTACTCGACGCAAATGTGGTTGATACCGGTATCTTCTCTATCTACGCCAGGGACAAAAATGGCGCCGAATATGTAATGACGCGCTTTCGGATTAACTATTATGCTCCTGACGAGGAGGGCAACCCGCTCATGGAGGTCAATTATCCTTTGCTGAGCGTCAACTGGATTGAGGCCAACTCCTTTGTTTGGATTGAAGACGACGGCATAATAGCGGTTGACACAAAACTGGCCGAGGAGTACTTTGGCGACCAGTTTACAATCGCCAACTTTCAGCCTGGGGTGGCCTATGAGTGGAACATCTTTGGCGACAGGGGCAGCGCCAACCCCAACTGGAATACAAATGAAGCCAATATGATGACTTTCTACAAAAACTATGGCGCTACCGGCTTTGAGTCCTTTGCCAGATCGCGATCTTCGATACCAGGCGCCGGCTTCGGCGCCACAAACGGCTACTTTACGTTAATCATGCGCGACGACGCGGAATAGAGGAGGCAAACATGAAATTATCCCTCATTAAATACTGCTTTACAATCCTTGCCTTGGTTTTGTTGGCGCTGGGCTTGGGTTGCAACAGTTCCGACCCCCGGGACGCAGACGGCGATACCGGCCTGCCCCCAGTCAAAGACATACCAACCGTGAGCAATCCGACGGTTCAGTACAACTTCTATGAGCCAAAGACAGAAGATGGCCTCAGGCTGGACACAAACTACGGCTACCTTATAGCTAAGACAAAGCCGGGCTTTAAGAAAGCCGCCCTGGAGAGGATGGGTTTTCAGGTGGTCGGCAGCATGACCGCCAATGGCGCCATTTACTACCGCCTGTATAAAAACGGCGACGTACTGTCGGCCCTCAACACGGCCAAGAAACACGCCGGCATTGTGTTCATTGAGCCTGAATTCAACCATTACATTGAGGCCGTTGAAACCAACCCGATTACCTTTAATAATCCAGATTTCTATATGGCGGATAATTCCCTGTACGGCGTCTATACCACAAAGGCCTACAACGCCTGGCTCAAGTACGGCTTCGGCCCTAACAAGCCCGTTGTAGCCTCCGTTGACACAGGTGTCAGGTGGCGCCACGAAGACCTGCTCGCCCAGATGAAGCACGCCTTCTCCTGGTACACGCCTGGGGCAAACCCCGCCAACTGGGTAAACCACGTATCCCTTGAAGACGGTTCCATACCACTCGACGGTCCGCGCCTCCTTGACCTGGTACCCGACTTCATGCTCCCCTATAACGGCAAAACCTATTACAGCACCGATCAGAACATGCACGGCACCCACACCGCCGGCACAATGGTGGCCACGGGCAACAACGGCGTTGGCATAGCCGGCATCTGCTGGAACTCCGAGCTGATTAACTACAGATGCTTTCCTACAGCCGGCGGCGCCTCGTCCTGGTCTATCTATGGCTCGCTCTGGCACCTGGCCAGATGGAAGGAAGTCAATAACTATACGGCGACAATCCCTATCAATTACTCCTTAAGCGGCGCTACGGCCAGCCAGTTTGCCCTGGACATGCTTTCCCACGGCCTGCAACACGGCATCATAGTGGTGGCGGCTACTGGTAACATCGGACAGGGGGTGGCCGCGTATCCCGCCGCCTATTCGGGCGTCATAGCCGTGGGCGCCACAGACGGCGCTGATAAATTAACAAATTTCTCCTGCTGGGGGCCGCACGTTTCCGTCGTGGCTCCGGGACACAACATCGCTTCCACCATTATAGCTTCTGGCCTCACCACCGCGGAAGACGGCAACGACTGGTACGGCTTGCAGAACGGCACGTCCATGGCAGCCCCCCACGTCACAGGGCTTGTCGGCTACATGCTGACCTTCAATCCAGACCTGAAGCCCGACCAGATTAAAACTTACATTGAGCAAAACGCCGATTTCATTGACGGCAGGACGGGCTTTTCGGAGGAATACGGCTGGGGCCGCATCAACGTGCTGAAGACCATAGAAGCCGTCGTTAACGACGTCAACAGCGGACGCACACCCCCCTCAACATACGCGATTAACCCCGTAAAGGTAAAGGCGCCCGCTGACGGACTAAGCGTCTGGCTCTACAACTGCAACAGCGACGGAACCGTTCAAAACTACGTGGCGTCTTCAGTTACAGGCTCTTACAGAACCAGCATGGAAAACAACGTGGCCTACTTCAACCTGCTGAGGCCCGGGCTCTATATAGCTAAGGCATACATCGGCGGCGCCAACGTAGTAGGCAGCACTACGCCCTTTGAAGTCAGAGCCGACATGGCCCCGCTGGAAGTGTCCCTTAATGTTGACGGCAACCTGATGGCCATACAGACCTTCCCAACACAGGATATATTGTACTCCAACGGCAACAACATCTGCGATACGCTGATAATTCTCTATAATTCCAACGGCAATCCGCTTGCTTATTTTGACTTTGAATACTGGGATACCCTGTTGACCTTCATACCGCCTAACGGCGATTATTATGCGCAAATAGCTAGTTTTGACGGCGATCAGGCTCTCGGCGAATACGCCCTTTATGTCACCGCCAACGCGGCGGAGCTATGGACGCCGGAAAACCCTGAAGACTG
>JAISSN010000133.1 GCA_031273105.1 Holophagales bacterium
TGGTAGTAGTAACACCGGCGGCAATGAGGGCGGCGCTGGCGGAAGTGGAAACGCAGGCGCAGCCGCCAGCAATGGGGGCGACGCCAACCCCGCGGACGTCATATTTGACATGCTGACGCATCCCATACACGGCATGAACTTCCCCCCAGGCGCGATAGACAGCGCGGCCCTGGCCGATTACAGAGCGTACGCCAGCGCGGCCAGCCTGCTCGTATCAGCCGCCTACGAGGAGCAGAAGCAGGGCATAGAGGTAATAAAAACACTCCTGGAATGCACAAACGCGATGCCCGTCTGGAGCGACGGCAAACTCAGGATAGTCCCTCTGGGCGACCAGGACATCAAAGACGGCGACGGGAATATACTCTGGCAAGCCAACTCCACGCCGCTCTACGCCCTGAACAGCGACGACTTTCTGGGCAGCGACGACCCCGTGCGCGTCAAGCGCAATACCAGCGCCGACGCCTATAACTCGGTCAAGATAAAATTCAGCGACCGCGCCCTGGAGTACGCCGAAAACGTAGTGGAAGCCAGCGACCTGGCCATGCAGGACTTATACGGCATCCGGGACGCCTCGGAATTTAACGCCGACTGCATAGCAAACATAGACGCGGCGCAGAAATTGGCCCAGATACAACTGCAAAAGTATGTAGGAATCAGAAACGAGTATGAGTTTAATCTGGGCTGGCGCTATATCCGCCTCGAGCCTGGCGACCTGGCGACGCTCACGGAGCCGGGCTTAGGCTTAAACAATACCCCCGTGCGAATAACCTCAATAGAGGAAGACATGGACGGCGAGTTGATTTCTTACCAGACGGCCGCAAACACGGGGACGGCTTTGAACCCGAACCGCTATAACCTGACCACAATTAAACGCGGCCTGTTTTCGACACAAGCCGCAAGCCACGCCGTTAACAGTAAATTCATGCGCCTGGACGACGCCGTAGCCGTGATAGACCTGAGCCGCTGGAATAATGGCGAGACGATTTACCTCAAGTTTCTGAGTTTTAATGGCTTTGGCCAGAGCCTGCAAGACCCCGCCCTGGTCAACCCCATAACCTATAAAATCCTGGGGACGGGCCTGACGACCTGGAAAGCGCCAACGGCCTGCACGATAGCCATCACAGACACGATGCCAAGCTGAGGAGTAAGCCATGCCGCGTATAACACTGGAGGTACAAGAGCAAGCTCCCGAAAACGGCGAGAACCCCGGCGGGGGGGCCGGAGGAAACCTGAACCCCGGCGGCGGTGGCGGTGGCGGCAGCGTGGGAGGCCCCGGCGCTACCAATGCCATGACAAAGCGGTGGATTGACATTAACTGGACTTATACAGAACCGGCGCCGGAGGGCGCATGCACGGGCTTTGAGGTAGCGGTATTTGCGGGAACAGACATCAACGACGCCAACGCCATATTAGCCGTGCCGATTGAATACATAGACGACCCCGCAGAGCGACGGCATTTATTGCTACTGGAACTCAGGACGCAGATACAGTTAAGAGCCGCCGTGCGGGCCTGCTATAGCGCCTTTCGCTCATCCTGGACTAACGCCGATGCAACGGCGACCTTTACCCCTGACTATGAACAGCGCCAGACAGACCAGGGAACGCTGACGCTGCCCGACGGTACCATCATGCAGTGGTTCCGCTCCGGCCAATTAACGGGCCAGCAGGACCACGTAATACCCTGGCCTAAACCCTTCCCTACAGAGTGCTACTGCGTGAGCGTGACAACCGAAGAAGTGAGCGCCAATGCGGGAAACGATAGCTGGATTGTGCTTCGCTCAAAAACCAAAACGTCCGTGACGGTCTATAAGCAATCAGCCAGAAATGAATCAAACAACATGCCCCTCAGAGCGAATATCGTGGGGTGGGGGAGATGAATCATGCCGACTTCAAGGAGTTATTTGAGTGGAAGCTGGGGTGAAAGTTCAGCGGGTTGAACAACCAATTCAACTTGTTCAAACTTGAATTGTCTATAATAAATACAGCTTATTGAGCTAATTGCAAAACCTCCAGCTTTGTCGGGAACGCGGACGCCAGACCCGCATTTTTCAGGAATTGCGCACTGGCATGCGGTGTTTCCAGAAGGTTTTGCAATTACCTCTATTGCTTAATTCTTCCCTTTGAACGAGCAGCCTGTTCAGCCATCTTTTTTGGAAATCGCACATGACGAAAAACCGGTTTATTTTTTTGCGGCCTCTGGCCCTTGCTCTGTATTTTCAGTTGGCGGCAATAGCGCCTGGCGCGGAATTGCCATCGATAAAAGAAATTATTGAGAAATTCGACGCCGCCCAGGCCGGGGCCGAAACCGTGCAGGCGCCCTTCACCCTTTCCATTAAGCGGTCTCTGCTACAGAATCCTGCAATATCTAAGGGAACCTTTTATTTGCAAGGCTCAGATTTTGCCCACTTTGTTTTTTCGCCGCCGGAGGATTTGGTTATCCGCCTGACGCCCAAGGCTATCGTGTCATACAAACCACTGGAAAAAACGGGCGAAACCCTCAGGATGGGCCTGTCCGGAAAAATAAGCAGAAAACAACTGGGCCTCAGTCGTAAACTGCGGCTTTTTTCTGACTACTGCAAGCTGGAAGTCTCAGAGCCGCCCGACGTTCCAGGAACAGTCATGGTGACGCTCCTGCCCAAGAGTATTTCCATGAAAAAGCGGATGAAGATGGTTCAGATTTGGATAGACCATGAAACCTGGCTGCCAAAATGCATAAATTGGGTGGAGCGGGGCGGCGACGCCTGGCTGATAGACCTGGGGCCAATTAAGGCAAACGCGGCAATTCCACTCCCTGTAAGCAATTTCGCCATGCCGCCGGAAACGCCCACGCGCCAGGGCTTCAGCTTTTTTGCCGCCAGGAAAAAGTGATGCTGTTTTTTTTCTGATATGTCTAGTGAAGAAAGATGAAGTCTGGCGGCAGCGCTGCTTTCCGGTTCAAAAAGCGCAGTTATTGCGTCGCAAGCGTTCCTGACCGCTGAACGCGGTTTTGAACCGGAAACGCTATAACCGCTCTAAAAGCGCCAGGTGGCGGAGACTTGGATGTAACTGATGTTGTCGTCGCCGCCTGCGAGGTATTTAACCTCAGCGCCAAGATTCCTGTTGAAGTTATATCCAAGGCCCGCGCCGAAGACCATGCCTGACGAGTCGCTTGAGATGCTGCCAAAGAAAGGTAATGACATCTTCACCGACGTATTTGCGAAGCCAAGGCTGACAATGCCGAAAAGTCCGGCGTCGTGGTTGTCAAACGCATAGATGCCGTCCGCCATCAGGCTGTAGCTGCTTACATCCACGTTGTTTTTATTGCCAAACATCATGTACTGCAGCCTGCCGCGGAGCGCAAAATTATCTGTAAACGGCATTTCTCCAAGCAGACCCGCGCCAAAGCCCATAGAGGCGATGTCCGAATCGTCGCCGGTGGGGTTCGCTATAGAAACCTGGCCGCCATACCTGAATTCCTGTGCGGCGAGGGGGGCTGCGGCTATCAGCGCGAGCACGAGCGCCCTGGTTAAACACTTGTGTGTTGTTGAGAAGTTCATTACTGCTCCTAAAAAAAGCGGACGGATTGTCCGGTGGCAAGACCCCAGACATTGGGGCGCAAGCGAGTCTAAGTTTGATTTTTTTTTTTTTTTTTGTCAATAGGTAATTTTTGCCTGCCGTGTCGCTCGCAAAACCTCTCCATTCGCGGCAAACGTAATGAAAATTTTATTAAAAATAATACTTGAAATAGTAGCAAATTGCTACTATATTATCTTTTGGATACCATTGACGACCCGGCCCGGGTCGGGTTTTGGGAAGGAGATGGCGATGCAAACGGTGAAGATTCAAGGCAAATTTTTCGCCTGGAGCGAAGAGGAGGGTCTGGAGCAGGCGGCTATTCTGACGCTGCAGCCCTGGATTAAAAAAACCGCTATGCGCTACCTGCCCAAGGCTCTGGCGCTCAACCTTGAACTGGAGGACCTGATGCAGGCTGGCAACGTGGGCGCCCTTAACGCGGCCAAAAGTTTTCGCCCTGACAGCGACGCTTCTTTTTTGACCTGGGCCAATTTCAGGATAGTTGACGAAATGCAGCGCCTGTGCAGGCAAAGGGCCGCCGTCAGTATTGACGCCTGTCCATACGAAGATGATGAAATGACGCCGCTTTCAGAGCGGATGGCAGATCCCTCGGACCAGGCCGCCGGGGCTGACGCGGCAATACAGGCGAGCCAGCTCATGTCAGTACTCTCTAAAGACGAGCAAAAGGTGGTGAGGCTGTACTTTGGCCTGGGCGGCAGCGGGCAGGCAATGCCGCTGGAGGCCATAGGCATTGCTTATGGGGTTTCGGGCCAGTGCGTCAGCAACCGCGTCAGCGCCGCGCTGGAAAAAATGGAGAGTGTTGACTAATTTATATATACCTGATAATTTTCAGTATGGTATTAAGAGGAGATTGTCGTGCCGATGTGCAAAAAGTGTGGTTCAGGGCGAGTAGTCAAGAGCGGTGTGGTTGCAGGGAAACAGCGTTATTGCTGCAAGG
>JAISSN010000180.1 GCA_031273105.1 Holophagales bacterium
AGTTCACATACCACTGCTCGTTGTGCTTCCGCTTAATTACCTGCACTTTTGTTGGGCATCCCATATTGCCCTCCTTTCGTTCTAGTCCTTAGACTAGAACATAAAACACTAAAAATCAAGACGAAATGTATGCTATAAAAAAAATCTAGTAAAAGGCCAAAGACGAGGGTTCAACTTTTTCAAAGTTGAATCGCTCTAATCTCACGCTTTTTGATCTTTTTGGCTATATTCGATATCGTGCGGCTGGCGCGACTTTACGCCGCCACTAATCAACATTTTAGTGTAAAACTTTCAGGCGTCTTTGGAACGCCATTAAGCAAGCATCGGTAGCAAAACTTGCGGTAAAATAAACTACCAGGAGTTTGATAATGGCAAAGCTAAAGGTTGCGGTGGTTGGCGTTGGGAGTTTGGGGCAGCACCACGCCCGTATAGCGGCGGCTTCCGAGCGGACGGAGCTTGTGGCGGTGGTTGACGCCAGCCCTGAAAGGGGCAGGGAAATTGCCGCTAAGTTCAACACTTCTTTTGTTACCGATTTGGGGTCGGCCATTGAAAGCGCCGACGCCGTGCAGGTTGCGGCGCCAACTGGCGTTCATCTGGAGATTGGAAAACAGGCGTTGGAGCGCGGAAAGCACCTGTTAATAGAAAAACCCCTGGCCGGAAGTTTGGAACAGGGAAGGGCGCTACTTGAGCTATTCAATAAAGTGAAAGCGGAAAAACCAAGTCTGATAGGCGCCGTGGGACACCTGGAGCGGTATAACCCCGCCGTGATAGCCCTCAGAACATCGGGCTTACGCCCGCGCTTTGCCGAGGCCATACGCGTTTCGCCCTTTCCCATGCGGAGCCTCGAAGTTGACGTGGTCATGGACGTGATGATCCACGACCTGGATTTGCTGCTGTCCCTCTTCAATCGCAAGGTACAGAGCGTCGAGGCCCTTGGCGTGCCGGTGCTGACGCCCTTTCCAGATATTGTCAACGCGCGGATTAAATTTGAGGGCGGCAGCTTTGCCACCGTGACCGCAAGCCGCGTGGCCCGCAAAAAAGAGCGTGTCTTGCGCATTTTCGGCGAAGGAGAATACGCCGCGCTGGACTTCGCGGAACAAAAGCTGGAGCGGCTCAAGTTGGTGAAAACCCCTGAGGGCGACCCGCAGGTTGTACCTGACGCAACGGAGATAGCCAGGGACGAACCGCTGAGGCTGGAGCTGGAAGCTTTCTACCAGGCGTGCCTGGGCCAAAAGCCGGATATAGTAACTTTCCAGGAAGCCTTCGAGGCCATGGAAGTTGCCGACCAGGTTCAACGCGCTATCAAGACAAGCCTGGCCGAAGCGGGGTTTAAGCTCTGACTTTAGTCAATCAACTTGAAAACAGGGCAGGCCCTGGCTTTAGTCAGTGCGCATAAAAACATTGCCAATACTTCAATTCTTTGAATGGTGTCCTTACAGATTGTTTTCGAGTTGCTGAGCTTATTAACCCATGCTTTTTGATTTAGCCTCGCTGACCAAACCAATGGCGACTGCGCCTCTGGCGCTGGAGTATCTGGAGCTTGATAGAGACTGGCGAATGGAGCTTGGCTTTCGGGATTGGCACGGTCCAATAACGCCGCGCCTCTTGCTGTCCCACTCCGCCGGGCTGCCCCCGTGGCTGCCCTGCACCGGCGAGCCGCTATTTGAACAAATTTCAAATTTCGACGCCTGGGGGCGGCATTCCTTGTTAAAGAGAGCGGCCTGGGGTGAGAGTACCTATTCGGATTTAAGCTACAGGTTGCTGGCCGAAATATTGGAAATCGAGACGGGGCGGGATTGGAAAGACCTGGGTGAAAATCTCACAGGATTAAAATGCGCCCCCTGGAAAGAAAACCCTGTTTTTATGCCGCCCGGGGCTGATCTGGAAGCCTGGAAGATAGCAACGGCAGAGCCTTTTCCAGAGCCTAAGCCGGAAAAGCCCCACGACGCCAACGCCAGGGCGGGGATGAAGGGCCACGCCGGTTTTGCGGCTAACCCTGAATCAGCCCAAAAATGGCTCGGCAAGTGGATAAAAAAATATTTGCCTTCGATGGCCCATGAAACCTGCCGCTCACAGGAAGGAGAAATATGGGGCCTTGGCCTTCAGCGATTGAGAGACGGCAGTGGAGGCTTTGCCATGCTGTTGAATGGCAAAGACATTCAGGGCGTCCACATCGTTTCAGACGCAGGGTTCGCGCCGCCGCCCCAGGTTCAACCCTTTGACCTGACCGATCCGTCAGACTGGTGGTTTCACTATGGCTACACTGGCCCGGCCCTCTTCGTAGAGCCAAATAAAGGGGCCTGTGTCCTGATCCTCTGCCACAGGCTGAACGACGCTTCTAGGTTATTGACGGTTGACGAGCTGAGGGCCAGGAGGCTGCAGATATTGGAAGATTTTTTACGCAAGATGAGCTATAGCCATTCAACTTTGAAAAAGTTGAATCGCGCGGTGCGCGTGGGCTGCGCTGAGAGTGTAGTGAGCCGCCGACAGGCGGGGAGCGAAACGAAAAGCGCAGACGTAACTTTAATACTATAGTCGTTCAACTTTGAAAAAGTTGAACCGCGCGGTGCGCGCAGACTGCGCTGAGAGTGTAGCGAACCGCCGACAGGCGGGGAGAGAAACGGGAAGCGCAGACGTATCTTGAATACTGCAAGACGCTTCTCAAGTTGAATCACTAAACAAGACGCTTCTCAAGTTGAATCACTATAATTGGAAGACGTTACACTAGACATAATTGAATCATGCAACAACGCTAATATTTAGGGGAAGCGCTATAGTCAAAGTCAGGGGTCATAGAGCGTCACAAGGCAAGCTCAGGCGCACAACGTAATTCACCTGTCCATCCTCCTGATAGCCTTCAATACCTGTTCGCCTGCGCCAATCCTGTAGCCTTCGCTGTAGTAAATTACGTCGCCATTCTTTGATACGCCAATAATCACCGGATATTGCTCTGTGTACCTGCGCTTGATGTTCAGCAGCGTTTGGGCCAGCAGTTGGCCGTTGCCGTCCAGCAGCAGTCGCACCTGAGCAGCCATGTCGCGGATTTTGTCCAGGTGTCCCGCCCCGCTTTCCGGTAAGTCCTGAATACAAAGGGCAAGGCCGCCATCCCATTTTTCAATTGGTTCGCGCAGTTGCTCCAGGTCGGCCATGGCGTGGCGCGTTGGTTCGCCGCCATCTCCAAGCCAGGCGATTATCAGGCCCTTATCGTTGGACAGCCCGCGCAGACTGTAGGGTCGGCCTTCTTCCCAGTCAGCGCCCTGCTCGGCCAAGGGAACTGAAGGTAGCGCAACGTCTATGTCCATTTTTCCCAAAGGCGCCGGCGCCGGTTTGGATGGACGCATGACCAGCGGTACTGTGCGGCTTTCGTCGGCTTTGAGTTCAAAAAAAGCCTGCCTGGCAAGGACGCTGCCGTCGTCCTGACGGTTGCCCGTGGTCAGGCAATAGGAGCCTGGTTCTAACGCCAGACCATCCTGGAAGCTCTCCCAAGGCAAATCTTCGTAATCCAACGTCTGATAGCGGCCGTCCTTGAGACGCGCCAGGGCAAAATGAGACGAATAAACGGGTTTGGTATCCAGGCGCCCCGTGATAATCACGGCGCCCGTCGGCAGGGCGGCGGCGGGCTTGCCGCTCCAGTTGACAGTCTTCCAATTACCCTGATAAAACTGCGGGGCAAACGTGCCGGGCGCAAGGCGGGCGGGTATCAGGGCCGCCCGGCAAATAGCCACAAAGAGAATGTCGCGCCCAAGCTCGTCCGCTGCTTTGAGTTCCGCCACGCCCATTGGGCGCATTGGGACATTGTACCAATTGGCTGTTGTGTCTATCTTAATATTCGCCCTCACCCAATCCACGATTTTGGACGGGTTTCGCCTGAAAACCGCCATTTCGCCAGCGCCAAAGAAGTCTTTAAGGCCGAACCGCCACGGACTGAGCAGCTCATTGTGGATTCGCGGCGACAGCACGTTTGCAATAAAAAAATTTCTGTCTTCAATAGACATTTCTTCGACTTCCCCAATAACGTGGCTAAGGTGGTCTTTCAGAACCGCAGCGGGCGTATCTCTCAGGTCTTTTTCTGAAATGATCTCCAATAGCGCCATAGCCCACTGACGATCTTCCTGGGACGTCGTTTTTAGAAAATTTATAATTTCGGCGTGGTTGCCCTGGCTCTTTTGCAGTATGGGCCACAGGCGCCCGGCGTCTGGTTCCATCTCCAGTTCTTCGGCCAGCGCCCTGCTCATGGCTTCCGTTGCGAATGTGGCCATGCGCGCCTCGCGGATGCGGGTTTCTTCAAGCACTCGCCGACGGTTGGCCTCCCTGGCCTCCCTCGTCGCCTCGGGCAGTTTCGGCAAAGGTTCCACCGGTGGACGAATGTCCAGAAATTCTATGCGGTCTTCAGGTTTATGAGGGGCAAGCTCTATCACCAATTCATCTTCTTCGGACTTGAGTATGCCGCTGCCCGTCAAGTTCCCCTTGCTGGCCCAAATGCGCAAATCGCCCTTGCCCGATGGCAGCATGGCGCGGCCCTGGGCATCTGTCAGGGGCGAGGCCAGGGGGTAAAACTCCGCATAATTGTAAAGGCCAAATTCCACCAGCGCGCCGGGAACGGGCTTCTTTGCTGAATCAATAACGCGTACGCGGCGTTCGATCATGGGGGCGTACGTTGAAAGCACCTGTAACTCGTCAAAGTAGCGGTTGCCGCGAACCTTAAAATCGGCGGTCTGCGAACCGCCATAGACCTTGGTGTGAACCATCATCGCCCGTCTGACAGGCTCCCGAAACCAAGCCATGTTCAGCATAGGCTCAGGCTCGCAGGCCCCCATGTAATGCCACTCTCCATCCACCCAGGCTTCCACCCAGGCGTGATTGTCGTCAACGTGCGCCCAGCGGGGCGTATAGACCTGTCTGGCAGGGATACCCACGGCCCTGAGCGCCGCTACAGTTAGCACGCTTTCCTCGCCGCATCTGCCCCAACTGGTACGAATGGTTGACAAGGGCGCAGACGTGCGTCCGTCCGTACTTCTGTATGTGACCATTTCATGGCACCAGTGGTTTACTTCCAGTATAGCGTCTTCTAAGCTCAGTCCGGCGACGCGGTCTTTCAGGATTTTGAACAGCTCGGGGCGCGCCTCGTCCAAATTTTCATTGTTTACGCGCGGGGGCAGCACAAAGGATAAAAATACGTCTTCGGGAATTTTTTCGCCCCAGGGCATTTCGGCCCTGGCCGCAAGCGCGGCCCTCACGGCCCTCAGAAAAAATTCGCCGTCCTGGTCGGCCATGTCCTGCAACGGCATGTAGGCATATAGAAAGGTCAAACAATCCCTTTCGGCCCTGGTCAACTGGCCGCCCATAACGCCAAACAGCTTCGAGTCGCGGTTTTCAGCCAATGCGCGCTGATACTTGAATTGAGCCTCCACTCCCGCCCTTCTGGACGCGCTTTGAATGACAGGCGTATCATCAGGTATTCCCGACGCGCAGACCACGGACATAGCGGCGGCAAACAGATATATGGCTGAAGAAGTAACAGACATCGCGTCCCCGGTGATAACAAAAAGTCAGTATAAACTCAATCAATATAAAAAACAGGACGCGCCCTGATTTTATGGCTGTTGAGAGCGCAGATACTCATGAATACCCGCAACCAGCCCAGGCCCCTGAAAAATCAGCGCGGTGTAAACCTGGGCCAGGCTGGCGCCCATCGTCAATGACTCCTGCGCGTCCTGGGGCGTACTTATGCCGCCGCAGGCTATGAGGGGCAGCCTTCCGTTAAGCCTTTGGAGTATGCGCCGCTGCATTGCCTGGGCTTTGGGCTTGAGCGCCCTGCCCGACAAACCCCCATCGCCCCAGGCCATGACTTTGGCCCTGTTGGCCTCGCTTTTAACTATGCCGCGATCCAGCGTGGTGTTCGTAGCTATCAGGCCGGAAATTCCACTGGCCAGAGCCGTGTCAACTATGGAATCCAGGTCTTCCGGCGCCAGGTCGGGAGCTAGCTTCAGGAATATGGGCTGGCCCTCCAGCCCCATTTCCTGGCGCGCCCGCAACATTCCCGTCAGCAATGGCATTAGCAATTCTGGCGCTTGCAGGCGACGCAGGCCCGGAGTATTAGGGCTGGAGACGTTCAGAGCCACGTAGTCAACCTCCGGCGCTATGGCTCTGTAGGCCAGGCGGTAATCGTCCAGCGCCCTTTCTTCGGGCGTGATTTTGTTTTTGCCAATGTTGCCGCCCACCACCAGACCCTTGGGCCTGCGTTTCAGGCGTTTGGCGACCACTGCGGCGCCTTCGCTGTTAAAGCCCATTCTGTTTAAGGCCAGTTCTTCGTCAACAATCCTGAAGGAGCGCGGTTTTGGGTTTCCCGGCTGGGGGAGCGGCGTAACCGTGCCTATTTCCGCAAAGCCGAAGCCGAGAGCCTTCCATATGGGAAGCAACTCCGCCCCTTTGTCCAAGCCAGCGGCCAGCCCGATTGGAGCGGGAAAGTCAACCCCCGCCACGCGCCGCGCCAATGTCGCGTGGGGCTTGCCTGCCAGAGCGCGGATTAGTAGGCTGCACACTCCCGGTACGCATTGGGCTATCTTACCAACAGCAATGGCCAAAGCATGCGCCTGCTCCGGCGGCAAGGCAAACAGTAGCGGCCGGAAGGTCTTGTAAAGAGGATGACGCTGGTTAACGTATATCATAGTCGTTTTTGGGTCTTTTTGTCCCGGCATCGCTGTGATTTGCGAAAGAGGCGCCCCCGACTCTTTGTACTTGCCATTTTACACTCCAGTGGAATATTCTAAAGGGTTGGAATTTGCGCTTACTCAAAATATACTCAAAACCCATCCTTGGAAATATTATACAACGGTGGAAGAAAAAAGGCTATACATTAGTATTTTCAAGCATGTTGAATTTTTCACAATCGTCAAATCTGTCTAATATTACGCCATTTAACTTTGAGAGAGCGCGGTTATTTATACATATCAAAGTAAAATCTAAACGGCTGAGAAAACGGCAATCCAACAATTGCCTCGCCAATCTTTAAGCTGTTTAAGTCCCAATCCTCAACCGTTTGACCATTGCGTTTTTCTTCTACTATCTGATTATCCAGCCTTTGATATTTTTCCAGGACAATGTTTTTGCCGAACAATCCCGAAACAAAGTCTCGCGTTGCGGCGTCGTTGGAGCGAAAAGCGTAAACAGACGAAAACCCCGCAGCGATATTTCGTCCGCGGCTCTGTCCATAAATCTCATATAACTGCTCTATGCTCTGAACGCCGGCAAACACCTTAACCCCTAAGCTGCGCCCGAAATTCACGCCATCGTCAATATGAGCCTCAATGCGCTTCGGCGTGAAATGAAACATTGGACATATGGAGTTAACCAGAAGGCCTTTTCCCCAAAGCATAGTGAGTTGTTGCGATAACAAAGCACATAGCAGGTTGATCGTTTATTGCCGCTGGTCTTAATTCCCAACTTTTTGCCCATCCAATAGCGGAATTCCAAAGTTGTTTTGGCCCTTTGATTGCTCTAACTGTTTTAGGCAAACCATCAACTCCGACAAGAACTTCAAGCTCAACTGACCCTTGTACGCCATCCCTTTTAGCCATTGGAGGATATGGCGGCCAAGACTTAAAAAATTGAGATGGGGTTTCTGGCGGTTTAAAACTACGAATAGGCTCTATGTTTAATTTTTCTATCAGCCCAGCGCAAGCTGTCTTGAAAGTATTCTCATTGTTTTCTGTTATTACTTCCGCCGCTCTGATAAATGGACCGTAAAAGGAGAAAACGCTTTTTGATGTCTCAATAACCTTGCCTGGGGAAATATTTATCAGATAGCAGTTAACAAATATTTTATTGTCCTTGAGTAGTTGCAATTCTGACATTAGGATAATATTAGCTCCTAACGCCTTGCCAATACTAACTATGAGTGATCTGTCAAGTAATGTCTCACGCTGTATTTCCTTTTGATATTCTTTTATCAGGTAATCCGTGTTTTCCCTGTCAACTATCTTATAAGCGTCAATGCTTGCCATTGCTTCTTCCAGCACGGTACGCAAGTGGTACTGAAACGCTACAGCTATCTTTTTACTCTTTAATACCGGCGGTAGTATGGCCGCATTGTTTTCCTGGGAAGCAAGGGCCATACAAAACATCGCTATGAAAGTCAATGATTTGAATTTGTTCAGGACTTCAAACATCTGTAATCTCCCCATATGTTTACATTTTGCTACTACAACTTGTATGGCATTATTACGTAATAAAAACTCATAATAGGTTGATCATTTATTATTGCTGGCTTAAATTTCCAACCTTTTACGTATTCAATAGCATGAGACTTAAGTTCCTTTGGCCCTTCGATTGCTCTAACCATGTGAGGCGAACCGTTATCGCCTACAATGACTTCAAGCTTGACCATCCCCTGTATGCCAAATCTATAAGCCTGTGGGGGATACGGCGACATAAAAGGTCTATCCAGAATTTCTATCGGTTTAAAACTTCGGATAGGCGCTATAGGCTCAATGTTCATTTTTTTTACCAGTGCCGCGCAATCTGCTTTAAAGGCGTTTTCATCGCTTTCTGCTACAATTTCCGCTGCTCTGATAAAAGGGCCTACGCCATATTGAAAAGCACTATTGTTTCTTTCTGTAACTACGCTTACGGATATATTTATCAGATAACAATTAACAGATATTTTATTGTCCTTGAGTAGTTGCAATTCTGACATTAGGATAATATTAGCTCCTAACGCCTTGCCAATACTAACTATGAGTGATCTGTCAAGTAATGTCCCGCGCTGTATTTCCTTTTGATATTCTTTTATCAGGTAATCCGTGTTTTCCCAGTCAACTATCTTATAAGCGTCAATGCTTGCCATTGCTTCTTCCAGCACGGTACGCAAGTGGTCCTGAAACGCTACAGCTATCTTTTTACTCTTTAATACTGGCGGCAGTATGGCCGCATTGTTTTCCTGGGAAGCAAGGGCCATACAAAACATCGCTATTAAAGTCAATGATTTAAATTTGTTCAGAATTTTAAGCATGTGTTTCCTCCACCAGGCCAGTCTTTATCCCATGCCGATATACCATGACGGCATACGCCAGCGCGAATGCCGCGCCTGAATAGTAAGATATATTCATCGGCAAGTTGAATCCAATCTTTTCACCGCAGATATAGGTAAATGTAATAAACGCGTACCATGCTCCTGGCAGCAGCGCCATCCACAAGGCGGCCCGGTATCCCCTGGCGCGCAGGTATATGGCGATGATGGCGAAGGCAAACAGGGCTATCGTCTGGTTGCTCCAGGCAAAGTAACGCCACAATATGGTAAAGCCGCCAGGGGACGCCTTGACCCAAACCAAAAGCGCGGCCACGATTATGAATATGGGGATGGAAATTTTCAACCGGCTCGCTATTGACTTCTGATTGATATTCAAATGCTCGGCCGCTATCAGCCTTAAACCCCTCAGCGCCGTATCGCCGGAAGTGACAGGCAGCACGATCACGCCGATCAAGGCAATCAGCCCGCCGATGGAACCCAGCATGTTTTTTGAAACAATTCCTATCACCGACGTCGCCTCAGCGGCGCCGCTGGCCAGGCCCTTGTTCATGACAGCCATCGCCGCCGCGGCCCAAATCATCGCTATAAACCCTTCCGCTATCATCATGTTGTAAAAAACCATCCGCCCCTGCTTTTCGTGTTTGACCGAGCGGGCTATAAGGGTTGTCTGGGTGGAGTGGAAACCGGAAACGATGCCGCAGGCTACGGTGATAAAAAAGAATGGGATCAGCCTGGTTCCATCGGGATGTATCCCCGTCCAGTTGGACAGCGTGAGGTTATCCAGATCGTACCCTCCGGCAAACAGGCTATAAAATATCCCCACCGCCGAAATCAGGAGAACCGCGCCGAAAACGGGATATATCCTGCCGATGATCTTGTCTATGGGAAACAGCGTGGCGAGCAAGTAATAAACAAAGATCACGCCGTAGATGACCCAGGTTGAGACCGCCGTCGCCGCGCCCGAAAAACCGAATACCTGGCTGGCCGCGATGTCGCCCGGCGTATAGACAAAGACCGCCCCTACCAGGACCATCAGGAGGCACACGAAAATGATATATACGTTGTAGGCGGTCTTGTTGGTGAACCGGCGAATCAACGTCGGCATCTGCGCGCCGTTGTTCCGCATTGACAGCATCCCTGTAAAATAATCGTGCATGGCGCCGCCCAGGATACAGCCGATGGGAATCAGTATAAACGCTATAGGGCCGAACAATATGCCCTGAATCGGGCCGATGATAGGGCCTGTCCCGGCAATATTCAGCAGATTGATAAGGCTGTTCTTCCATTCTTTCATAGGCACGAAGTCAACGCCGTCCTCTTTGGCGTACGCCGGAGTCATGCGGTCGTCCGGCTTCATGACCTTATCGCACAGTTTGCCATAAAGCCATCCTCCGGCAATGAGCACTGCCAAACCAATGATAAAAGTAGCCATTACTCGCCCCCAGCTCCTTTCCTATTGCAGACTAAAGTATCGCACATTGTTGAGAAAGCGGCAATCCAACAATTGTCTCGCCAATTTTTAAGCTGTGAGCTAATTGCAAAACCTCCTGGAAATATCGTACGCCAGTACGCAATTATTGAAAAATGCGGATATGGCGTCCGCGTTTCCGGCAAAGCTGGAGGTTTTGCAATATTTAAAATTTCTGAGTACAGCCTGATTTGATGTACTGCTCGCGCTGCCCTTTGATGCGCCTGCGGGATGTCCGCTCGCTGGCTTTGATAGTTGTTTGCGCCTTTATGAATTGATTGGCCCAAGGTTTGTCCAGATAGCCTTGCCGCCGCTTTTTGGCGATAAGCCTCAATGCCCTTATTATTGCCGGGCTGCGCGGCATTTTGTGAAGAGGCCGATTGAGCCTTTGCCGCCGCATTTTGGCGATAAGCCTCAACGCCCTTATTGACAACCGCTTTATTTGCCTGAGTTTCAGGCGCTCGTTGGCAATAAACTCAATGTCTTCATTTATCTGATCTGTCAGCCAATCCTCAAATGTAAACCAAATTGCGCGAATATTGCCTTCGGCTTCATCCCATTGATAAACATGACCGTCCTTTTTTTCCATGTCAAAGAAAAAGACATCATCGATATATATATATGTCCCAACAGCAAAAATAAACCAATCTTTGGGTATGCCCCTGTCTTTTCGCGGTTCGGCATTATGCTCGGCGTTATAACAATTGCCGTATATAGACAAAGGTAAGTCAAATTCAATGTCATGGGATATAGCGCCAGCGTCATCGCATACTTCAAGCCATTTAAGATAGTCCGCCGGCAAATCAGCCGCGCGCTTTTTAACGGCGGGGGCGCGGGCAGAGCTTCCGGCTAACAGATAATGATGAAAAAAACCATGATCTTTTAGCCGCCGCACATTCTTCTTCATGCGCCCGGCAGGATACGCCTGTTCTAACAGCTCATAATTGACAAATACCACAGGGCCTCCTTATCCTTAGGGGGTAAGCTCACTTAGATTTCTCTCCTATATAAGGGCCGGAGGACACGCGCAGGGTTACTGTTTCCTCTGGCTTTAGTGAATTACCATAGGCCGGGATTGTGCCTATCACATAGCGATTTTTCACTGAGTTGTTATTCTCATACAATACATCTACTTTCAAAAAGCCTTTTGATTTTATCTCCGCTTCAGCGCGTTCCTCTGTCATACCATCCACGTAGGGCACAGGTGTGCGGGTGATAATTCGTCGGCGGGAGGACACGAGCAGGATTACTGTTGCCCCTGGCTTTACTAAAGTACCATTCTTAGGGCTTGAGTCTATCACATTGCCTTTTTTAACTTTGTGATTCCCATCATACTTTACAACTGCATTCAAGCCTTTTGATTTTATCTCCGCTTCAGCGCGTTCCTTTGTCATACCAGCCACGTAGGGTATCGTCGCTCTAGCGTCTTTCATACCAGCCGCGTTGGGTTCAGAAGCCGCATCGGGTGGGGGTGGTACAGAAATTAATGCGGGGCCGGAGGACACGCGCAGGGTTACTTTCGTTCCAGGCGGCACAAAACTGCCAAACGCAGGAGATGAATCTATCACACAGCCATTTTTCATTGAGTTGTTATTCTCATGCGTTACATCTACCTCCAAGCCTGCTGAGTTTATCGCCGCTTTAGCGCCTTCCTCTGTCATACCAGCCACGTTGGGTACAGAAATTAATGCGGGGCCGGAGGACACGCGCAGGGTTACTTTCGTTCCACGCGGCACAAAACTGCCAAACGCAGGAGATGAATCTATCACATTGCCTTTCGGCATGGAGTTATGATACACATAGTTTACAATTAAAGTCAAACCTGCAGCAGGTATCTTTTTTCTCGCCTCCGCCATATTGGCAACGATTGGAACTTTCACGAGTTGCTTTAGTCCTGCTAATCGTTCTTTAAAACCGTTGTTATTTGGGTTGAGCTTTATAGCTTCGGTTAAATCGGCTATGGCGCTGTCAAAGCCGCCTTTTGAAGCGTAGGCATTTGCCCTATTGGAATAAATTATTGCATTATCAGGATTAATGTCTATGGCTTGGCTATAATCAGCTATGGCGCTATCGTAGTCCCCTTTGGAATAATAGGCGTCGCCCCGACCGTTATATGAATTAGCAACGCGATTGTTATAAACAGTATAATTGTCGCCAACTTTTCTGTCAGGAGAAAACATTATACCTTTGTTGTAAGCAGCGATGGCTCTGTCGTAGTCCCCATTGGAATAATATGCGTGGCCCAGTCTGTAGTTATAAATATCGGGCTTGAAGAAAAAAAATCCAACCGCCCCCATGGCTGCTAGAGGAAATGAGGCGATGAAAAGTTCTGAATCGTCTCTCTCAAGTAAATAATGAGCTAGGATCCCTGATAAAAATATTATTGGTAACCCTAATACTACTATCAGCCAACCAAATGACATCTCTTTGAATATCACCCTTGCCGAGAAGAGGGCAAAGGATACAAGCAAAAATTCAACGATTACAAATATTGCGGCGATTACAGCGCAGCTTTTTTTTGACTTGAAAGAGAGGAATCCGCTGACAAATATTAACATTTCTCCAGCTATCGTTGACGAGTAATACGACCATTTCTGCTCTGCTGCGAAAAGGGCAATGGGTATGAGGCACAACCCAGCGAAGCCAAGTGTTAAATTCCATAATTCGCGCCAAGACCAATCTCCTTGGTGTCCGTCGGGGCTCCTCACATCCCCGGATGGCGCTGCGGGAGGAGGTTCACTCGTAACCGAATAAACGCTGAGGACCGCTGAGCGTATCTTTGCTTCTGCCTCTTTTTGTGTCTTACCGCGCACATCGGGCACAGCAACCATCTCTGGGCCTTTGGACAGGCGCAACACCACGGTCATCCCTTGTTTTACTGGGCTTCCAGAGGCAGGGATTGAGT
>JAISSN010000106.1 GCA_031273105.1 Holophagales bacterium
CTACAGGAGATTCGCTGGCAGACCTGTGCTGGGGGGCCGATACTATTTCGGTTTGTCTTTCAAAGGGCCTGGGAGCGCCTATGGGCAGCCTCATAGCGGGGGAGCGAAGCATAATAGAAGAAGCCCGCAGATTCCGCAAAATGCTGGGAGGCGGCGTACGCCAGGGGGGCGTCGTAGCCGCCGCAGGTCTGGTGGCGCTGGATCACATACCGCGCCTGGCCGAAGACCACGCCAGGGCCGCCAGGCTGGCCGAGGGCTTGATCTCTCTTGGCTATGATGCTCAAAAGCCTGAAACTAATATCTTTTTCGTGTCGGTTCCAGGGCCGCATGAGACAGCCGCCCAACTGGAGTCCATTGGCGTGCGCTGTCTGCCCGCCGGAAACGCCCTGCGCTTCATAACGCACCGTGATCTTTCAGACAACGATATTCTTGACGCCATTGAGCGCATAGAGAAGAAAATGGGTAGCCATGGCGGTCATAACTGACTGCGGGCAAGGGCAGATTGCAAGTCTTCCCAGACGGCCTGTCTCACTTCTTTTGTATACTGCCGCAAAACGTACGCCGGGTGAAAGGTGGGCATGAAGGGGATTTCTCTGTCCGCTATAACAACGGTGCGCCAGGCGCCGCGAATTTTTGTGATACCCGTAGCGTCGCCCAAAAGCTCCCTCAATGGCGTCGCCCCAAGGCCAACCAGCACGGAGGGATTTATCAATTCTATTTGCCTGTACAGATAGCGCAGGCAGGTTTGGGACTCTGACGACGTTGGCGTGCGGTTGTCGGGCGGACGGCACTTCACCACGTTTGCGATATAGACCTCATCCCGCCCCATGCCCATAGCGGCGATCATCTTATCCAGCAACGCCCCCGCCCTGCCCACAAAGGGGCGTCCCATTATGTCTTCATCCCGCCCCGGGCCTTCGCCGACGAACATCATCCGTGCGGTTGGGGCGCCCTCGCCAAACACAAATTTTATCCGACCGCCGCCCAGAGGGCAGGCTTCGCACTTGCAAATACAGGCGTTTAGGGCATCCAGGCTCTCGCAGGCGACAATGGCGTCAAAAGGCGGATTTTTTATGGGATCGTCAGGCGCCTTCCAGTCTATGGCAATTTTTGCCTCTTTGACCTTTGACGGAGCGCGGGGCGGCGCTGACGGTTTATAGGGGGGCGGCATGGGCAATAGTGATAAACTGTCTGAACTGCCGGTCGCCTTGACTTCCGGCAACGGCTGACGGACAAGACCTATCACGCCGAGGTCTTCCAGGGTTTCTTTCCAAGCGCGTAGTGTTGTTGACATAGTTTGATTATTGGGCAGCTTCATCTATGCTAAATGACTTTTGGCCGCCGCGCCACAGGTTTTACGCTCATTGGCGGCCCCAGCCAAATCTCTGTTTCGTTTGAAACTTTCCCAGTAGCCGTGACATTTATGAATACGGAGCAAGAAATGCAAGCTGCCGCGCCATTACAAGTTGACTTTGAAAGCGCCGAGTTTCACGCCGCCTTCGCGTCGTTATACCCGCGCCTTGTCAATTATGCCAGGCGATACGGCGCCGCCTTTCCTGAAGACATTACCCAGGAAGCCTTTGTCATACTCATGCAGCGTGAAACGCGCGTCGAGCATCCCGTGGCCTTTCTCTACGGCACCGTCAGGACTCTTGCGCTCACGGAAAGACGCCCCATGAAAAATCAGAACCTGAGCCTGGAGGCAATCCTGTTGGATCCGGGCCTTAGCCCGGAAGCGGACGACCATTTGTTGAGCCGCGAGGTCAGGGAGCGTATGCGCGCCCTTTCGCCAACCTTTCGTGAAGCCTTGTGGCTGTTTGTAGTCGAGGGCTTATCAATAAAAGAAATCGCTGAAATCATTGATATACCCGAAGCCACTGTAAAAACCAGGATTTTCAGGGCAAAGGCCCAGCTTCGCCAACAGTTGAACCCATCCGGAGGCGTCCATGTCATGGCATGATACCACAAGAATTGATGAATCTCTTGAAGACCGCGCCCTCCGCGCTGAACTTCAAACACTGTTGGGGCTGCGTCCAGAACGCCCGGAACAGAGTTGCAGCGCGGCGCCAACCGCAGAGTCAATCAATGATACCACTGCGCTGGCACAATCGCTCTACCGCGAAGCCATGCGCCGGCGCCGCACCGCCGCTAAAGCCAAGCCCATGGTCAAGCGTCCGCTCTTCCTGCTTGTAGCCGCGGCGATACCGGTTTTCTTTACGGTTACGGCTATTGGCGCCTGGGGGGTAAAACAAAAGCGCCGTGCCGACGCGCTGGCCGCCAGGGCGCTGGAATTGGAAACCAGGCAAAACCGCATTGACGCCGCCAGGGAAGGCGTACGTAACAGGGAAGAACCCCTGATACAAGCCGCAGAGCCTAACCAGATAAATTCCCCAGGTTCCAGGCCTGACCGCGGCCCAAACAACCAAAATAACGCAGGCGAATTGATAAAGCCCGAAGAGCGCCCCAGGCGTTTAGACAATCAGGCCGATCAACACAGGGTCAATGACAAACGTTGACGTTCAATCCTCAGGATTTAGGTCGTGGATGGCTTTCAGCAAGACTTCAATTGACGCGTCTATATGCTCCAGCAGTCCCTTTTGGGCTTCTTTGGCGTCTTTTTGTATTTTGCGTTCCATGAGCAACAGGGATTTTTGAATTTCCTCAAGCGTGTATTTCATTTCGTCTTCAAAATCTCTGATCTGCTCCATAATCACGTTAATTCTGGGATCTTCTTTTGGCGGTTCGGGGGCTATGTTTGTGAAAACGGCGATGCCCGCAAGTATCGCGGCTATGGTTGAGATGAGCAGAATGGTAATACTAAGGGCGGTTGGCGTCATTTGGACATCTCCTTCTTCATATTAACGCTACAGGGCCTTTTATGGTCAAACAAGTTTGGTTGGATTCAGCCCGGCACAGTCGTTTCACTTGAGGGGAATAACAATCCTGTACAAGCGAAACGACTATACGCTGGATAATCGCTTCCAAATGTCACTGCTGCTTAACCCACCGGTCCAGCCATTCAATGACCGTTTCATGCCATTGAATACTGTTTGCTGGTTTTAGCACCCAGTGGTTTTCGTCAGGGAATATGAGCAGACGGCTGGGGACGCCGCGGCGTTGCAACGCCGTGAACGTGCTGAGGCCCTGGGTATAGACGACCCGGTAGTCTTTGGCGCCATGAATAACTAAGTGCGGGGTTTTCCACTTGTCAACGTGGTCGATGGGGTTGTGCTTGTTGTAGCCATCGGGATTTTCCCATGGCGTACCTTCGTGTTCCCATTCGGGAAACCATAATTCTTCAGTATTAAAGTAGGCAATGCGCTCATCCAGGTTGCCGTCGTGGCAGATCAGGGCGCGGAAGCGATCCGGCGCCTGACCGGCTATCCAATTGATCATGTAGCCGCCGTAAGACGCGCCCAGAGCGCCTACCCTCTTTTCATCCAGAAATGGATACTTTTTGACAGCCGCGTCCAGACCCTTCATCAGGTCTTCAAAGGGCGCGCCGCCCCAATCGCCGTTGATGGCGTCGGTGAAATCCTGCCCATAGCCCGTGGAGCCGTGGAAGTCTATCATCACAACCGCGTATCCGGCGCCTGCGTAAGCTTGCGGGTTCCAGCGATAGTGAAAACTATTGCCAAAGCTGCCCTGGGGGCCGCCGTGGATCAGGAAGGCTACAGGGTATTTTTTAGCGGGGTCAAGGTTTATGGGTTTAACTATATAGCCATAAACCACATCGTCCTTTGCGCCCGTAAACGTGAACTGCTCAGGCGCCCCCATCAAAGTTGCTTTCAGCCTGGCTTCGTTTATCTTTGTCAGGGGCGTCAAGCCCTTGGCGTCAGCGCCTATGGTAAAGAGTTCAAGGGGGGATGTCATCGTGTTGCGGCCAAATACCAGTCGCCCATTGGCAAGAAAGCACGGGGATGAGGCGGCGCCGTCGGCGAATACAATCCGGGCGGTGCCCTTGGCTACGTCAACGGCAAAGATAGCAACCTGCCCCAGGTGGTCTGCCGTGCAGAAAATTTCCTTGCCGTCCAGCCCCCAAATAAATTCGCTCACAGAGCGGTCGCCAAACTTACCATCGTCGGCCCGCACGACAATACGGCGCTCGCGTTTTGACGCCATATCCCGTATCACCAAATCCAGCCTGTCGGCTTCGTAACCCGGCCTGGTCATGGCCGTGTAGGCCAAGGTCTTGCCGTCTGGAGAAAACACCGGATGCGTGTCCGTGGCGAGGTTGGCAGTAATGCGCTCGGGCGCTTTACTGCCGTCAACAGGGACTTCCCACAAATCCAGGTTAGTACTCCAGGGTTCCTGCCTGCCCTCCAGCCTGGCAGTAAAAATCAAGGTCTTACCGTCCGGGCTTACGGCATATTCTTCACTGCCGCCAAAGGGCATGGTGGGGGCGTCTCCATCCAAGTCGGGCATTAAATCCTTTGCCTTGCCCGTTTTCAGATTGACATGGAAGATGTGGCTGCGCGTACCGTCCTTCCAGATATCCCAATGGCGCACGAACAATTGATCATAAACCATTCCCGACGACTTGATTTTTGAACGCTCGTCATGGATTTTTTTTGTTTCATCAGGCGTTTTGCCTGGAAAAACAGCCATCGAGAGTATCAGGGAATCACCCGTGGGGCTGACTTCCATAGCGCCCACGCCGAGGGGCAGGTCGGTTACCTGGGTAGTAACGCGGCTCTCCTGGGGGTTTATTCTCCAGACCTGAGAACTGCCAGACTTAGTGGAAATAAAATAAACCATGCCGTCCTTAGACCACCTGGGGGAAAACGCCGACATATTTTCAGGCGTTAAGCGCTGTAGCGCCCCGTCCATGCCCGCCAGCCAAAGGCCGCTGCGGCGGCGGTTGGCCTCCATGTCTGTCACGGAACAAGTAAAGGCAATCGTTTTACCGTCCGGGCTGACCCTGAATTCCTGAATCCTGTCCATGGCCAGCATGTCATGGATAGAAAAGGGCCTGGGCGCCTGGGCTGGAGCAAAGCCAGCGGTAGCAAGGCAGACGGACAAAAAAATGGGCTTTAGCATGAAGACCTCCGGGAGACTTAAGCCGTGGCAGAAAAAATTAAGAGCGCGTCTAAAAGTTTAATATGCCAGAAAAATCCGGCGTTGGGTCTTTGGAGCCATAAAAAAATGGCTTTGGTGATGCTTTTGGCCTCGGCGTTTTACGACACTTTTTCCTTGAAGCCGTCTGGCGGCTTCAAGGAAAGCCAAACACAGTCTGTCTATTTAGTCACAAAAATTGATTTAGCGTCCGACAACAAATTTGGATACTTAAGCATTTCGGTGCGACATCCGTGTCGCTAATTCCAATTCTAAATAGAAATTAAAGTAATTTCTATTTAGAATTGGAATTAGAAACAGATTCAGGCGCCCACAAATCCCCAGCGGCTCTCCACGCCAGAATCCACAAATTGGCCGTCGCGTTAACTCCTGAAGAAAAGCCAAGCTGCATATTGGCAAAAGGTACGGATAGGGTATCCCAAACGCCTATCCTGGCGCCGGTTTCAGGATGCACGTAATCCGACAATATGCGATAGCGTTCATATTTTACGCGGCTCCACACCTGGAGAGCCGATCGGGGACTCAGCTCTCCCTTTACCGCAAACAGGGGTTCATTGACGGCCACCAGCCTTTTGTAGTGTTCATCCGCAAAATCGCTGAACACCCTGCGCGTAAAGGTAAATCCCCCGGTGGCCGAAGGGTCTGTGAGCAGCTGGGCCATGTTTCCCAGGCGCCCAAGCTCGCGCACGATTTCTTTGGATTGCCTGCCGTCCTCGCTGATTTTTAAAACCTTCAGGAATTGGGCTTCCACGTCTTCGGGCGATGGGACTTCTGCGTTGCCAAGTCCGCTGGCTTCCAGCAAAACCGCCTCGTGCTGTTCTATAAACCTGGCCATCGCTGTGGGGATCAGGCCCTTGGCCACCCTGGTCTGCAACGCATGCACCTGTGGACTCCAGGCGGCGCAGGGCAGTGACAACGCGCAAAACATCAAGGGAATACATGCGTAATTCATGGCGATCCTTTGCCGATCAGGTTTATAAGGCCGTATGCTTTATTTTCTTTTACTTTCGTTTATTCAGCGCGTCAATCCGCTTTTGCAAATCGGGATGGCTGGAAAACAAGCTCTGTAAAGGGCTGTTTTGAGCGGAGCCTGCCTGATTCTGTAATTTCAGCAGGACTCCCAGAGAGGAAGCCAGGTTGGCGGGGTCTTTTCCGCATCTCTTCAAAAACTCGTATCCATAAACATCGGCCTGGGATTCCTGATTTTGCGAGTACTTGTTGTTGGCTATGGTTTCCGCCAGCTCGCCAAGCTGAGAATTAGTCAGCGCGGCTACCCTGCCGCCCATTGCTCCCGCAACGTCTTTAAGCGCGGAAATTCGCAGAGCCATAACAAAGGCGTCTTTGGAATCCTTATTTGCCACGTGTCCGATTTCATGGCCGATGACGGCCAGTATCTGGTCGTCCGTCATCACGTTCATCAATCCGGAAAAAACCCGCACGTCGCCGCTGGCTGTCGCAAACGCGTTTACGTCATTGACGTTATACGCTAAAATGTTCAAATTCAGGCTATTTTTCAGGTCAGCGGGGATAGCGGACGCGATGTTCGCCAGACGGGCGGCCACTTCCCTTGTCGCCATGCTGGAGTCGGTTGTTTTGCACAGCGGGTTTTGCGCGTCCATGTACTGCATATACTCTTTGGCATACTGGCTTATTTCAGCGTCCGTTATCATTAGCGACTGCGCGCCCTTTGCAGCAGCGCCCATCAGCGCGCCCATGTCAACCTTACTGCCGCCCGCGGAGTCTGGCTCCACGCAACCGCATAAACCTGCCATGAAAACAGTAAACAAGGCCGTTTTTACAAAATTCCAGCGACGAAACGATTGCGATTGAAAAAATGTTGAATTTTTCATGCACAGCTCCTTTCAGTAGTGTGTCATCTTTAACCTAGGCGCGCTTGACGCTTTTGTCAACGTGTTTTCTCCAAAGCCCGCCGTCAAACACGCTTTTCAGGGATAGTACAGAATGTTCAGCAGGGAGAGCCTTTGGACGCGTATAGCCGGCAGACCCGGCTGGGCGGCGGCCTGGGCTGTACTGCTGGCCTCGGCTCTGCCATGGCTCATACCTGAAATCTGGGACGGAGTTATACCAAAGCCGTATTTGTGGGCGGGATGGATAACCGCCCTGGGTTCTTTTGGCCTGTTGCGCGTGAGGGGGCTTCGCTATGTCGGGCTTTGCGTCATAGTGCTTTGGGGGATATTCCTGGGCCTCTCAAGGATTGCCAGGTGGGAGGCGGGTCTGCCAACCGGATATCAGGAATTGGAAGGCGTTATCTGTGAGCCTTGGCAGTCTCGTGGATTCAGGCTGCGCAGCGGTTTATCGGTAACGTCGCCGCTGGAAATGAAGGGGATGACCATACCCCTGAGCGTGCCTTCCAAAGGCGAAGCGCCGCCCGGGCCTGGAACCCCTGTGCGCTTTAAGGCGGAACTTCGCTCAAGCCAGCCCGGTCCGGCTTTTATGGCGGAGCGTCCCCTGTGGCGTGCCAGAAACGAGGGCAAACCAAGGCAAATCGCCCTTTCTTCCGCGCTGATAATGGAAACATTAGGGCCGCCTGAGCCTGGCCTGTTGCTGCGCTATAAATGCTGGATGATGGACCGCTTTCAGGCATTGCCCATTGAAGGCGCGGCCAGAGACCTCTGGGGCGCGCTGGCTTTGGGCATTCACCCCATTAACGACGAAGTCACGAGCGCCTTCGCCGAAAGCGGAACCCTGCACTTGCTGGTGGTTTCGGGCCTGCAAATAACGCTGATAATGGTTGCCATTGAGTGGGCGCTGCGAAAATTCCTGCGGCGGGGCAGCGGTCTGGGGGCAATATTGGGCGGTCTGGCTTTTGCCGCCCTGGTGGGCTTCACGGCCCCGATATGGCGCGGACTGCTCATGGGCGCGGCGTGGGTGTTTGGCCGCGCTCATGGATGGAGAGTCCCGCCGGCGATAAGTTTGCACTTGGCGCTATTGCTTTGGCTGCTATTGCGCCCTGCCTCCGGCGTTACGCCAGGCTTTCTGCTGGGCTGGTGGGCGATGCTGGGGTTGATTTGGGTGTCGGAGCCGTTGCAGGGGCTTATTTCGCCGCTGCTCGGAAGGGCGTCCAGATGGCTTGCCCACGCCGCCGCCCCCTGGTCAACCACCTTGCCCCTCCTTGCCCTCTTTAACGGCGGCGTATCCGCCTGGGGGATACTGACCAATATTCTGGTATTGCCCTTCGTGTGGCTGTTGACGCCCCTCTGCCTGGCCCTCACCCTTTTGCCTATACCGATCCTTGTCCGTCCGGCGACATTCCTGCTACAGTATTGGGCTGATAATCTGGTTCCAGCCTTTGCAAAAATCATTCCCCTGGCTACAGGAATACTGTGGCCCTGGATAGTTTTGGTCGCAGGCTGGTTTGTACTGGCCCAATTTCACGCCGCCTTGCGTAAAAGCAGGGCGCTGACCGCCTGCCTGTTAGCGGCGACGGTCTGCCTGTTGGCCGTCAAAGGCACGGGAAGCGGCGCGCGCACATTGACGCTGGACGCGCCCGACATCGGCCAGGGGGACGCGCTGTTATTGAGAATCCCAAACGCCGAGGCGACTCTCATAGACACAGGGCCTACGCCATGGTCCGCAAGGCGTTTGGTACGCGTGCTCAGCAGGCGGGGCGTCAGGGAACCGATAAACCTAGTGATAACCCACCCCCACGCAGACCACGCGGGAGGATGGATAACCTTTGAGAGATTGTGGCCCACGGCCTCGACTGCTATTCCGGTTGTGGCTAGTCCTGACAAGGCCTGGGCTGAGTTTGCCCCTGACGGCGCTGCCGCCGAAGCCCTTCACGTCAGGCGGGGCGATTTCTGGACCAGAGGCGACGCGCAATTTTCTGTCCGCTGGCCCCCAAAGCCCTTCCAACTGCCCGATCCCAACATGCTCTCAATCGTGATGCGCGTCAGGTGGGATAACAGTGAGCTATGGTTCATGGGCGACGCCCTGGCGATACAGGAAAGAGACATGATAGATTTGGGCGATCCAGAACCCTGGGAGGGATGGCGGCTTTTAAAGGCCGGACACCACGGCGGCCTTACAGCCACCAGCCAGGAGTGGATTAACGCGCTGAAGCCCAATGTGGCGCTGTTTACTACCGATTACCCCAACCGCTTTAACTTTCCAGCGCCGGAAGTGCTAAACCGTTGCCGCGACGCCGGGGCGGAAATACTGATAACCGGTCCCTTTAAGGGGCTTAGGGTAGAAGCAAAAAATGACGGCTGGGCTGTGAGTCCGTTTCTATAGCGACGTTTGACCTGTGAAGCGGCGTACCGCTTCACAAGTCAAAGAGCTAACGTTTATTTGGCAATAATCGCGTTGGCGTCCTGATGGTCAAGATAGATAGGTTCGCCATCTATAAGATACCCGCCGCGTCCCCAAAACCAACCTGGATTGCCCTCCTGCGGCTCTAACACAGTTCCCGACATGAACACAGTGTTTCCCAATACGCAGATGGATTGTGGCTGGCCATAGCCTGCCAAATGAGGAACGCCGGTATTATCCCAATACACGAAATACGAGGCGGTAAATCCGCTGGACAACCGTTCAGAATAATATCCGCCAACATATATATCTTCGCCCGATATAAAGATACAAGTAGGAAACATTTCATTAACGCCTGCCGGCATTTCAAGGGGCTGCATGACGCCATTTTTCCAAATAACCGGATAATGATAGTAAACTCCGCCTATGTATAGCCGGTAATTGCCCGCCGCGTACACGTCGCCGCTGGCGGACACAGCGACGGCTTCGGCCGTCGAGTGAATTCCTGGTTCGTCAAGAATAGTTCCTACCCCATTCTTCCAAATAGCTGGCTGGTAGTAGTAGTTGGCAAGACGCTTGGCATAGCCCGCCACATATACGTCGCCGTTAGGAGCTACGGCAACAGCGTTGGCTCTGGAGTATGAGTTGATGTTTTCCAGGTTTTGTATCACGCCATTTTTCCAGAGTCTGGGGACGTCTTCATAGCCGGGGGCTTGATTGGCGGCCGCTCCCGAAATGTACAGGTCGCCGTTTGGCGCTATGGCCATACCGGTGGCATATTCGCCATAAAAATCACCCGAGGCGAGTTCCTGGTACACATCGCCATTTTTCCAAAGCAACGGGCGCCTGCCTTGAAAATTTGAACCATTTTCCGCGCTATTCAGCCATCCTGCGGCATAGAAGTCGCCGTCGTCGGTTATAGCAATGGCGTTAACGCCCCCAAACCATGTAAAAAACCACTGTTCTTGGGGAATTAGCGGCTGGGCCACGCCGTTTTTCATGATCCAGGGGTAAAGGGTGCCGCCCCCCCCCAGATATACGTCTGCCGCAGTCAGTTCGCAGCTTGACTCAAAGCCGCCGTCCTCAGTCCTGGCGGTGATTATTGTCGAGCCGGTGGCCAGGGCCTGTACATATCCCAGGTCATATACGGCGGCCACGCCCGGGTTGCTGCTCGTCCAGATTACGTTTTTATTGGTGGCGTTGGCGGGCTCGATGGTTGGCGTCAGCGTGATGGACGAGCCGGCGCCCAGGAAGAATTTAGACCTGTTGAGGCTGATGCCGCTGACGGGGACGAAGTTTACGGTAACAGAGCAGGCAGCGGTATAGCCGCCATCGTCGCTGGTCGCCGTGATCGTGGCCTGGCCAGGCGCCAGGGCTGTAACCCGCCCGTTTGTTACAGACGCAACGGCCAAATTGCTGGTTGACCACAGCACGCCTTTATTTGTGGCGTCGCCAGGTGAAATGGTCGCCGTGAGGGACTGGTTCTGGCCCGGCATGAGGGTCAGCGCGGTTGGGGCCAGGCTCAGGCCCGTTACAGGATTGGAGTAAGCTATTGGGGTTACCGCCACGGCGCAGGCGGCGGTTTTATTGCCGTCAACCGTCGTCACCGTGATTGTCGCCAGGCCCGGGCCTACGGCTGTAACAGTGCCGTTTGCTACGGCAGCTATGTCCGGGGCGCTGCTCGTCCAGGTTACGTCTTTGTTTCTGGCGTTGACAGGCAACACGTTTGCCGTGAGAACCTGCGTACGGCCCACCTGCAGCGCCACCGTGAAGGGGTACACCGAAACGCTGTCAACAGAGGGAGTAACAGTCACGGCACAGGCGGCGGTTTTGTCGCCGTCCTCGGTTGTCACCGTGATTGTCGCCTGGCCCGGGGCGACGGCCGTAACAGTGCCGTTTGCTACGTTAGCTATGCCAGGGGCGCTGCTTGTCCATGTAACTTCTTTATTCGTGGCGTCGCTTGGCAAAACCGCTGCCGCGAGGGTCCGGGTCTGGCCCACCGAAAGCGTCGCCGTGGCTGGCGTAAGAGTTACGCCCGTTACGCCCACCGCGTCGTCGCTGCCGCCGCAGGCCGTGGACAGCGGTAGCGTCAGGGCTGTGACGACCGCATAGAGGTAGTAGAGATACTTCTTCATAGGTAAAAATCCTCCAAAAAAAGATGAACCAGAAACAATGTCTCAATCATTATTACTGAGGCGTAACCGTAAACTTGTACCAGTGACCCGTCGCGCCGCTTGTGCCTTCACTCATGTTGAAGCGGGCATAGTAGATGTTCCTGAAGCCTGCGGCCTGAGCCGCCGCCCTGGTCTGGGCCTGCGTACTCTTCTGACCCCCGGCGAAGTTTGTAAAGTTACCCGGGGCCACAGGGTAATTAGTTGTTTGATCCGTAACCCACTGGTTATCGCTTAATGGCGCCCAGGGCGTACCCGTGGTGAGCCATAGGGCGTACTCGCCTTGATTAGCGTCGCCATCGTAATCCGTTATGTGTATGTAATAATCGCCAGGCTCTTCCGGCATGGCTATTACCAGCGTATCCCAGAGGTACTCGTCGAAAAGTACAATTTCCTCGCCGTCAGAATCATAAAGCCCGATCATCGTGTCAATGACGTTACTATAACCCGAATCAAATATATCCTGTGTGGGGAAGGTCTGTATGGTCATGGTTGTGCTGCGAAGGGCCAATTCTACTTCCATCACCTCGCTTTGACCGGCGACGACCTCAAAGGGGTCGGTGCTTGCCGCGGTGTTGAGGGCGCTTATAGGCACGTGGGCGATGTAGCGCCCCGGCCTGAGCATGTTAAAGTAGGCCGCGCCTCCCTCTCCTTCGTCAAACCGGTAGCCTGAAATCGTACTCCCTGCATAATTCTGTATCGTGCCGGCCTGGTTGCAGCTATAGAGGAAAACGTTCAGGCCGCTGAGGGGGGTGTTGATCTTTACAGGCGCCGCGGCGTAGTTGGTGGTCGGCGTCCTTCCGGCGTTTGCGTCGTCAATTACTGCCTTGACCGTGTTCAGCACGTTGATGCGCCCCCAGCCCATTTCTTCCGTGAAGCCATTGGCGCCGCCCACGTAGTCGGCGTAACGCTCAATGTAAGTCTTTATCTCGTGGGGTTTCAGGTCAGGGTTGAAGGTCAGCATGTAGGCCGCCAGACCCGTGACGTGGGGCGCGGCCATTGACGTGCCGGACCAAACCCGATAGTGGTTTTTGTCCTGGGTATCCCCATCGTGCCTTCTGGTGGTGCCGATGGTTGACACGATGTCAACCCCCGGGGCGATGACCGAGAGGTGTGGGCCGTAGTTGGAAAATGACGCCCGCCTGTCTGTGGGGTCTGACGCGCCAACGGCCATCACGCCCGCGTAAGCCGCGGGGTAGCAATGCCACCTGAAGCTGTCGTTGCCAGAAGCCGCTATGAGCATTACGCCGTGTTGCAGGGCGTACTCTATCATGTCAATTTCAAACTGGCTGGCATACTGGCCGCTGAAAGAGGCGTTCACGGGTATGGTGTAGCTGTAGTTATTGTCTGTCTTCCACTTTGTCATGTGATAGATGGAACCATAGAGGGTCCAGGAGGACATAGCGCCGTCCCTTCTGGAGGCCTGATAGTTGACGAAGTCAACGTTCCAGCACATTCCCGCCATGCCGACGCCGTTATTTCCGTCAGCGCAGATGATTCCGGTTGTGTGCGTGCCGTGGCCGTCGGTTTCGTTGCCGCCGTTAAAGTCTGTACCCCAGGAGTCCGGATACACTGCTTTTGCGTCCCGGGGGTTCCAGGAGTACAGGTCGCCGGGCACGGTCTCAAAGTAGTCGCTTCCGTCAGCGTTCCACCAGGTATAGGCGTGCCTGACTACGGATTTCAGGTCCTCGTGGTTGTACTGGACGCCCGAATCAACGGAGGCCGCGACAACCTTGCTGGGGCCGAAGCCGTACGTCGTCCAGGCGTCCCAGGCCTTAGTGGCGTAAGCTCCCCACTGCATCCTGTTCTTTAAGTAAAAGTCCATGTTCTCCCCAAAGACGATAGGGTCGGCTTCGAGGGCGGTTAATTTACGCACCGGCTCCGGCTCGGCGAACACCACGCTGGATATCTTATTGAGGCTCTTTATAGCGCCCAATACGCCGCTCTCTTTGTAGAGGCGATAATAAGACGCGCCGCTGGCTTCAAAGAACCCGGCTATGCTGAGGCCGAGCCTTTCAAAGTGAGCCGTCTTAAAGCCGGGGCGAGTCTTGGCCAGGATGTAGCCGTAGTTGGTGTTGCTCTTTAAGCCGTCTTCTGACGCTGGCTCATAGAACTCGTACTTGGCCGCGGGAGCGGTTACCGCAGGGATGTCTTTTATCGGCGGTACTGTACCATCGTCATTCCGGGGGTCTGTGGCGTTACAGCCAATAAACCCAAGCGCAAAGACTGACGCCAGCGCTAGAGAGTATTTTTTAATGCGCGTTGTATTCATGTGCGCCTCCTTATTCCGTAGCGGGATCAATGATTAATAAGAAAAAGCCGTTTGGTGAGCCGAGGCCGTAATCGTAATTGCTGCCAAAACTGAAGGCGTCGCTTGCCCCGTTGCCCGGTGTGGAAGGCCAGGCCTTGTAGAAGTAGGCGCTTTCCGTAATTTCCCAATTTACCCCGAAGATGCCGGGGAGGCCGCCGTTTTCACCGAATATGGTCCATTCGTATGTTCTGCCCGGCGTCAGCTCGTATTCGTCCAGGCTAAACTGCTCGTAATTCTTGAAAACAGCGTGCTGGAATCCTTCATTATCGCTTTCTATGACGATGGTTCCGTCGTCTTCCAGACGAATGAAGGACTTAGTCTGAATATTGCCGTTTTCATCCTCTGCTTCATAGACTGCGTCATAGTAGCCGCACTCCGAGACGTAGAGCGACCACATCGGCCTGATTCCATAACTGATCCGGGGGTCGCCCGCGTCGTCGAGTTCCGTGAAGTCAACCCAGATCGGCAGGATAAAGGTTGGAAGCTGGGTGGTCACGTCCTTGACCGTGAGGCCGAAGAAGAAGTGATCTGACGTATTGGATTTTAGCAGGCCGGGGCTGGTGACCCTGAATCTGAACGTGGGCCACAGTTTGTCGCTCACCGAATTATGGGCGGGCGCCGTCAACTGCGTGACAAAGGCGGGCAACAGTTTGTTGCCAAGGGAATTGCTCATCGGCGAGTAGCCGCCTTCCGCCGGGTTGGCGTTAAAAGCCCTTACTCTATAGTAGTAAGTAACGTTTTCCGTCAATTCGGGGCTGAAGTCTGTGTAGGCGAAACGCTGCCCATAACTTGAAGAACCTGTACCTCCGGTGTAATACACGCCTCTGTTCGCGGCTGCGTAGTGTATGGTTTCAATTTTATTAAAGTTCACGTTATCCGTTGAGCGATAGACCTCAAAGCCCCTGATGGCGGGAAAAACGCCGATATAGTAGGGGTCGGGAAAGAGTACGGTGGCCTGCGTGAGATTAAAGGCCACTACGTTATAGTATGTGACGCCGTAGCCCTCCACGGGGCTTACGCCCTGGATTTCTACGGGGTTTGCGCCGGATACATTCATGGAAATGCCGTAGGTCTGGCCTTGCAAGGTAAGCCTCGGCATCAGGGCTGAAATATTGGTATCGCTGGCATACTGCGGGGAGGCGTCGGCGAGGGTTAAATACAATCGCTGCTCTGTCCTGTTGTTTGCCTGGTCATAGACGACGATGTCGAGCCAATGGTCAGGGGTGGATAGCTGAGCGTAGGTTATTTCGCCGTCGTCAGACACATAGGTATAGGGCATCGGGAAGGCGTACGTAGTCCTGAAATACTGCGCGCCGCCAACCATGACGGGCGCGGCGGCCTCAACCGGCAGCCAGGTTATAAACCGCGACTCTTCCCAGGCCTTTCCGTCCATGGCCACTTGTATGGGGAAAGCGGCAGGGCCGACCGTGCCAACGCCGTCATCATAAATGATGGGGTTCTTGGAGATAGCCGTGATTCTTACAAACGGAAATTCGGTGTGCTTGCCCGTAATCCGGTTTTCGCCAAAGGGAACGTCTTTCCACAGGGCGTTTGTATTAAAGTTATCGGCAAAGGAAATACGCTCGATTACCGGAGCTTCGGAGACGTATGGGGCGACCTTCCAGCCTGGCAGACAGTAGAGTTCCACAGTGTCTTCTTTTGAGGGGTCAAAGTAGGCAAAGCAGGCTTCGGCGGAATTTGTACCCTTTGCGTAGATGTGGTATTTCTTCAGGGGATCAAGGCCAAGCAGCATCGAACCCTGCTTGCCGGCGGGCAGGGGTATGTCCGCCTCCAGCGTTCTGTTGTAGGCGTCCTTCAGCGTGACCATCGCGCCTTCAACTGGAGCGCCGCCAAGGCCGTCGAGAACGTACACCCTCGTGTTGGGCAGAGTCAGCTCGGTCGTCAACGTAACGATGTTGTGGTTTTTGCCGTCCTCGGCCATAACTGATACCGTTATGGTGGAAGCGCCGGGGGCCAGCTCAAGGGGGAAGGGCGCAGCGTTTCTTGCCTGCTCGCCGTTGATGGTGAGCCTGGCTCTGGCGTCCTTTAGCGTCACCGTCAGCGACAAACCAGAGGTTTCGGTGTGGAATGGACCCACGCTGTAATTTCTTACGCTTTCTCTGTATGACGGGTTCAGGGTTCCTTTGTTGAACGCGATGCTCTCTATCCCCGCTTCCTGGCTGAGATCAGGCCGCAGGGTCGGCTTTGTGTCGTCGTCGCTGGAACACCCCGCAGTGCTCAGCGCGGCGAAGGATAGTGAGATGGGGATCAAGAACGCAAGCCATTTAGGCGCGAACTTTACTCTTGGCATGTATGCTCCTTTCTGAAAAAAAGTAAATGAGGTATCAGACCTCGGTTAATGAAATGATGGTGTTTCCGCAAGCTACTGCGGTTGAAGGCGCAATACTGAACAGACCTGAACAGGCGCCCCATGAAAGGGTGAATTATTTCTGTAAACCCCTGGCATTGCAGAGGTAACAAAAAAGCAGGGGGGCATTTGGGCAAAAAGCACAGCCTTCCTCAAAGTGCAAGCCAAGCACATGAACCAGAAAAAAGGCGTCACTCACATCCCCCCTGTAATTCAAAATCTCATTTTTTTTTTTTTTACAACCGGCAATTTTTACCTAATGGTTTTTAGGCTGCCTGCATTTATGCAGATAAGCCTTTTCCAGGCTCGCACATGCCGCTGAAAAAGCTAAAACCAGGAGGCGCCATGAACACCCTCCAAGACCTAAGTCTATTCATTTGTGTTTTTGTTTGCAAGGGGTAATTTTTTCCTGATAGTTTTTTGGGCCGCCTGCCTTTATGCAGATAAGCCTTTAGCTGGCTCGCACATGCCGCAGAAAAAGCTAAACCAAGAGACATCATGAACACCCCCCAAGACCTAAGTCTATTCATTTGTGTTTTTGTTTGCAAGGGGTAAATTTTCCCGGGCAAAAAATGACATGCGTACTCGGTTGCAAAGGAACCTTGTCCCTTCACACCAGAATGACAATATTATAGCGCTTCCCCTAAATATTAGCGTTGTTGCATGATTCAATTATATCTAGCGTAAAAAGGCTAACTGATTCCATTTCTACATAGAATGTGCCATTTTATTTGAAGATGAGAATTGCGTCGCGATTGAGCCTATCAATGTAACCTGAGCTAATTCGAGAAGAAAGTGATGTCGCGCTCTTGAAACAACTTTCTGCTTCAAGATTGCGGAACGCAATTTTGAAGTAGAAATGGAATAACATCCCTGGTTGCGAAACGCGGTTTTGAACCGGAAATGCTATATTTTCAGCGATGCAACCGGAATCAGTTGATAAAAATGGAGAAAACGTCCGTGTCGTAGCCGAGGCTGTAAAGAGGCGAGCCGTTTCTCCAGATTCTTCCGCCTCCGGCGTCCCAGCCGCCGGTATATACATCGTTGCCCGACACAAAAACGGATTCGGGCGCGGCCTGCGAGCCAAGGCTGTAGCGGATCGAGGTAATGTTGCTGGACGCGGCGCCTCTCCAGACGCGGCCTGCGGCGTCGCCGTATTCCGCTATGTACATATAGTTGCCGGAAACGCGAACAGACGTGGCCAATCCATAATCGCCGCCAAGGTAGTAGGAATAATCCGAGCCGGTCGTTTTAAACCATACGGGGCGCTCGTCAACTTCCCCCGCCGCGTACACGACGCCGTTTGATACGTCAATGGAATAAATGTATGCGCTATCGTCGTCTATTCCGGCTATGATCTGGTTGTTTTCCCAAACGCAGCTTCCATACGCGTCAAATCCGCCTGCATAAACAGAAGAGCCATAAACACAAATAGAATAAGGCCATGCGTCGGCGCCAAAGTCGTAAAGAACCGCGGCTGCGCTGCCGGGCGCGGCGCTTCTCCATATTTTGCCGCCGTAGCTATCCCACCCCGCTACATACGTATAGCCGCCCGAAACATGAACAGAAGCGGCCCAGCCATCTCCATTGCCCAGGTAGTTGTAGCGGTTGGGGTCATCGCTCCTCCAATAGAAAGGACGCCCGTCGGCCTGGCCCGCCGCGTACAAAATGCCGCCTGAAACATAAACGGAATTAAAAAAACCAACGCTGTCCAGCGTGAGAAAGGATAAGCCGTTTTTCCAGATAGCGGGTCTGGCGTATTCGTCAATTCCCGCCGCGTACACCGTTCTTTCGTCGTTATCGTCGTTGTGGCTGGCGCAGGCTGTAAGTATGAGCATAAGCGCCATCAATGCCGCAATTAAAGACAAGGCGTGTTTTTTCATAAGCATTAACTCCTTTCATCAAGGTATTTTATCAAAACCTGCAAACTACATCATCATTCGCCAGAGCCTGACAGGCCAGGCGCTGGCCGGAATTGGCTTTGAGTATCCTGAGAACCCTGGATTCAGATTCATTGGGCTGACTCAGATTTTCGGCGCCGCTTTCAATATTCACGATACACGTACCACAGCGGCCATAGCCCCTGCACGGATATTTTTGCTCAATAGAGGCCGCCCGCGCCGCGGCAGCTATTGACGAGCCTGGCTCAACCTCAACGTCAATGGGCGCGTTGCCTGTAAAACAAATCTTCATCTTTTGCCCCGCCTCAACCAAAAGCTCTGATATGATTCCATCGGCGCCGTCACAATACCCGCATCCGTCATGTCTTTACAGAAACCGCAGAGCTTCATCACGGCGTCGTCCAGCCTTTGGCGCGCCTTTACTTCTCTGGCAGCTTCGAACCCGGCTATTTTGGCAAAGCGGCGTATGTCATCCCAGGAGAGCTTCATACGTATATTTTACTATCAAGCCGTGAGTGAATGTCCTTTTTAAGCCCCTGATTCATGCTTGAACGCCTGACGTAATTGCAAAACCTCTGGAAACGTCGCAAGCCAGCGTGGCAGTCGCTGAAAAATGAGTGTCTTGCGCCCGCGTTCCCCTGGCAAATTCGGAGGTTTTGCAATTAGCTCGCCTTGTTATTATTTATGAATGATAAAGCCCTCTGACATTGCGCTAATCCTGCCAGGGCGCGCCGAACAGTTGCGCCTGATTGCCCATGTGCGCAGGACGGTGCTGGTAATTCTGCCATTAGGGGCCGGAATGGGCCTGCTGGCCGCTTTTGCCCTCAAAATTCTTGGCATGTTTGAACCATGGGTTGATGGTTTGGGCGGCCAAATGCGCTTAGAGGTTATGCTTCCGGCCACAGGCTTATTTTTGACGACCGCGCTGCTGCACTCGACGGGGGTTGGGCAGGCTTCTCTCGCAAACGACGTGAGCCTTGCCAAAAGCGATCCCTACACGGCCTTTCCGTTTTTTAAGTCCATGGTAAAAGCGGCCGGGTGCGCTTTGTCAATGGGATTTGGCTGCAGCGTTGGTCCTGAAGGCGCAAGCAGATGGTTTGGCGCCGCTGTCGGTGTGCAGACACATCGCCTGTTGACCTTTATGTCCAGGCTATGGGCGCCCGTAAAATTATTCAACGTGCCGTCGTCTGTAATTGCCAGGGCCGGCGCGGCGGCGGCGCTGGCGTCTGTTTTCAGGGCGCCGCTCTCCGGCGCGCTGATGGCCGTGGAAGACAATGGCCGGGTTGACGCCATATCGTTAATCCCGTGTTTGCTCTCGGCGGCGTCGGGCTACATGGCCTTTGCCTCAGCCAGTGGATTACAGCCTTTACTGCCAATGCCCAAACTGCCGCCCTTGGGAGTTCAGGAAATAGCCTGGGCGCTGCTCCTGGGTTTACTTTGCGGCTTAGGCGCCAGGGGCTTCCGGTTGTTGCGGGAAAACCTGGACAGGCGTCTTGGTCATATACCGCTGCTTTGGCGCGGTCTCGCGGCGGGTTTAGGCTTGGCGCTGCTCAGCCTGCCGGCCTGTTTTTTTTTCCCCGGCCTGGCGGTGACCCAGGGCAGCGGGCTTGAATACTTGATTCACATATTAAATATGGACGCCCCCGCGCCGGGCGGTTGGTTGCTGGCCTTTTTTGCGCTGAAGATGTTCGCCACCGCCCTCACCCTTGCCGGAGGCGGCCTCGGCGGTATTTGGCTTCCCTGCCTTGCGATGGGCGCCAGCCTCGGCGCCGCGCTGGCCGGAATATTCGGCGTTGCTAACCCCGGCTACTTAATGCTGGTTGGGGCGGCGTCTTTTGCCGGTTCGGCCCATCATTCACTTTTGGTGCCCGTGGTTTTTCTGGCCGAAACCACGGCCCAGGCCTCTCTGGTGGTGCCCGCGCTGGTTGGCGCGGCCGTGGCGTTTTTGGTTTCTTCGGAATAAAGCCGTTCAGCTTTGAAAAAGTTGAACGGCTTTAGAAGAACTCAAAAATCATAAAATTGAAATCTCCATAAAACGAGAATATGAGCTGCTTGATTGGTTCAAACAAATAAAATACGAGCTTTGCTCTATAAACAAGAAAATTCAAGCTTTGGAAATCCATAGACGACGAGGTTTATGAACTCTATGACATCACAGAGGAAGAAGTTGCTCTTATCGAACAACACTCTCAAAACTTTTAATCGCCGCCAGGGCTATTTCTCGCAGGGCCTCCCGTTTGGCGGCCTTCAGCCCGCCTTTCCCGCCGCGTTTTTTCATTTCTTTTAAATCCAGAACGCCTTTCGGCAAATCCGGTAATACTCCGATCATTGCGTTGATGGGGGTAAAATTCACAGGGGCGGCGTTGGCCAGGTAGTGAAGCATGGCCCCAATCATGGTTTGTCCTGGAAATTCAAGGGGCGGGAGGCTTCTTATGTGTCTGTCAACGGCTATAGCGGCTGCAAGGCCCGTCGCGGCTGATTCCATATAGCCCTCCACGCCGCTGATCTGACCGGCAAAGTACAGGCCGGGTAAATCAGGGCGGTTTTTTACGGCAAGCGTGGCGTCCAGCAGACGCGGCGCGGATATGTATGTGTTGCGGTGGATGCTGCCAAACCTTGAAAAAACAGCGTTCCCAATGCCGGGGATGAGTCTGAATACTTCCGCCTGCGCCCCCCAGGCGAGCCTGGTTTGAAAACCGACGAGGTTGAACAGGTCTCCCGCTATGGAATCCTGGCGCAACTGGACGACGGCGTACGGTTGCCTGCCGGTTTTAGGGTCTGTCAGGCCAACGGGCTTCATAGGGCCGTATCTAAGCGTGTCCCTGCCCCTCTCCGCCATAACCTCTATGGGCAGGCACGCCTCAAAATATCTTGCCTCAAGGTCGTGAAGGGGCGCGCGAGGCGCGGCGAGCAAGACGTCAACAAATGTTTCGTATTGCTCTTTATTCAAAGGGCAGTTGAGGAAATCAGGCGTCCTCTTGCCATACCTGGACGCCGGAAAGGCTATGGACGGGTCTATAGAGTCTTTTTCCACGATTGGCGCAATGGCGTCGTAAAAATACAGGCTGGACTCATTAAATGTTTCTGAAATCCACAACGCGAGAGGATCTGCCGTCAGAGGGCCGGAGGCGATTATCGTGGGAATCCCAAAAGCTATCGGAGGTTCTGTCGCCAGGGCGGTTTTCCATTCAATGTTGCCGTGTTTTTGCAACCGTTCGGTTATCAGACCCGCGAACAGGTTTCTGTCCACGGCCAGCGAAAGCCCCGCCGGAACGCTGGTTTCCCGGGCTGTGGCCAGGATGATTGAACCCAGGCGCTCCATTTCCGCCTTGAGTATCCCCGTCGCGCTGCAGGGGTCGTCGCTCTTAAAGGAGTTGGAGCAGACCATCTCAGCCGCATAACCGGTCTGGTGGGCAGGAGTGGTATTCTCCGGCCTCATTTCGCAGAGCAACACCTTGTGCCCCCGCTCCGCAAGCTGCCAGGCGGCTTCAGAACCGGCCAGTCCGGCCCCGATTACGCAAACGTCAGTCATGTTGTAACCAATCGTTGAAAATCATACCAGTTTTGCGCATGATTACTTTTTGGCTTCTTTGTTCTTTTCTTGACTATTTTTTTATTTGTTTTAGGCTCTAACTACGGCGGTTCGTCGGCTTTCTGATAAGTGGGATTGGATTCAGTTATCTGCCAGTTATCGCTTTTGATCAATTGTCTGTCCGTGTACATTGCCCTGGGTTCAAACCTGGGCGACCGGCCGAAGAATATCGCGTTTGGCGTCAGCGAATTAAAAAAATTTGGCGACCTTGCGCCGTCTCCGTTGACGGTTGAGAGCGAAGACGAGTCCGGCATCGGCCCCCCATACCTTAATACCGTCGTCAAGCTGGACGCGCACATCTCAGATCCCCGCGCTCTGCTTGAAGAGTGCCTGCGCATAGAGATTGCATGCGGGAGAAACCGCGCCCTTCCCCCCAATTCGCCGAGAACATTGGACTTGGATTTGATCGTGGCGGATGGCTGGCAAGGCGTATGGGAGTGGGACGCCCCCGGTGATTTACTGGCGCTGGGCCCAAAACTCACACTGATCTTGCCTCACCCCAGGGCAAAGTACAGAGAGTTTGTAATGAAACCGCTCAGGGCTATACATTGACAGGCTTGCACATCGTACCGTTTCGTCCGGCCTGACATGTTTGTAATGAAACCGCTCAGGGCTATACATTGACAGGCTCAAACGCGGCGCAATTCTCATCTTCAAATAAAATGGCACATTCTATGTAGAAATGGAATTACATGAGTTCCGCTCCGCGCAGCCTGCCAGCCAGCGCCCTGGCGGCTTTTCCGCGGTGGCTCAGGCTGTTTTTTATTTCAGAGGGGAGTTCAGCGAACGTGTTGTCGTATCCGCGTGGAATAAATATCGGGTCGTATCCAAAGCCCGAATTTCCACGGGCTTCCATCGCCAGCGAGCCTTCCGCGATTCCCGAAACGGTAAACGGCTCCGCGCGCGCTTCCGTGGCGTCCGCGTAAGCCAAAACGCACACGAACCTGCACGTGCGCGGGTCTTCCGGGTTAATCATGCGCAGCAGCAACGGATTTTTTTCGGCGTAGGATAGGTGGGGCGCAAATCTGGCGGACAGTACGCCGGGGCCCCCAAACAACGCGTCAACGCACAGTCCGGAATCGTCAGCTATGACGCCGTCAATGGCGTCATGTCCCCCAATGCCGCGCCTGGCGCACCAATCCCTGGCAAATATGGCTTTTTGCAGGGCATTGTCCTGGAAAAAAGCGCCGTCTTCCGGTATTTCAGGGCCTGACCAGGGTATGAACTCAACGCCCGGGAGCAGCGATTCAAATTCCTCAGCCTTGTGGGCGTTACGGGATGCTAGGAGGATACGCGCTTTCATTTACATAGTCGCCTTTGCGAATTATTGGCAGAATGTCCCCGGTTTCGAGGTGAAGGTCAACGCGCTCGGGACGTGCGTCGGGCTGCATTTCCGGCACATAAACCCTGTCTATGTGAACCACCGCCTCAGGGGACGAAAAAGCCTCCGGCCCCACCTGGCCGCCAAAGTGTTCGCTACGTCCAAAGGCGATGTGCAGTCCCAGCTTTTCGTCCAACAAAACAGAGCCGATGGGCCTGATGCCAAATGGCGAGAGAACGCCAAGACCCAGCTCCGCCAGGTTGGAATAGGCCGGTTCCCGGGCCAGCAGCGCCGCTTCGCGGTCAGACTCCGGCCCTGACGACAGCACCCTCACCGCTTTGTTGCCCTTGATTTGATAGAGGACTATTTCGCTTCCAAACTGCACGGGCAATTCACCCTCGCTGCGGCTGGCGTCGCCTGGGATTTCGCCCTCGTAAGGCACGATGTAGGCTTCGCCGGAGGGCAAATTCCCAGCCATTCCCGGACTGATCAGCAGACCCCCGGAGGCGTGTCCCGTGCGGTGGCGCAGATCCAGGTACAAATCTGACTGTCCCCCGGGATGGCTGAACAGAATTTCGGCGCCAACGGCGCGGTCCAGTAAATCCTTTAAAAAATTCACGCGGCGATTGATTTCTGTGTAGTCCAGCCTGAGGGCCGGTATCATGGCCTCAGTGAAACCGGGCATGGTGGCCGCCCTTAAGCCGTACTTCTTCGCGGCCATCTTAAGGGGCGCGGTGGAACTGAACTTAGTGATGGCGACGAGCATCGGATGATCCGCGTACACCTTTTCCATCGGACAGGCTGAATTTTTGTCAAGCCCCTCTGTTGAAGCTGGGAGCGCCCCTCCCCCATCCATCACCCAGGCGAACTCCGGCAGGTCGCCGTTATTGGTACGCACGTTTGGGTAGGCGATCAAACGGACGTCGAGGCCCAATTCATCCCTGTGCTGGCGCAGGGCGGCGACCCATTCTGAGGCTATTTTGCGCCTGGCGGCCCAGGCCGTGTCGTCTCCCGCCTTGGCGTCGGGCAGGTCAACCATGACGCCCAGCGC
>JAISSN010000063.1 GCA_031273105.1 Holophagales bacterium
GGATACGGCGTCGTAAGCGTTCCTTGCCTCTCGAAATGCTACGCATTTCGGCGCGACATCCGTGTCGCGCATTCCAATTCTAAATAGAAATTAAAGCAATTTCTATTTAGAATTGGAATCAGAAGCGTATATTGCTCTCTGATGACAGAAGCCTCCATACCCTGAGGATTTCGCTCAGACTCCAGGCTTGGGCGTCGCAGCCTCTGGGTGTGTGAGGGGCGTCGCCGTCCATGATTTCGGGCAGATGGCCTAAGCAACCGTCGGCGAGCATGTTATCCACACTGCCGAGGATTGCCAGTGCCGCCGCCCTGGCGGCAGGATCGTTTGGCCACGCCATGGCTATGGCTTCGCAGAAGACCCCGAGTGGCCATACCCAGGCGGTACCGTTGTGATAGGCCGGTTTGCGGCGCGTGTCTTCGTCCCCTTCATAGCGCCCCCAGTAGGGACGCGCGGGGTCGTTAAGCAATCCGCCCCAGGAGGCCCGGACGGGTAATAGAGTTTTTACGGGCAGAGGCGCGAGAGTTCTCATGGCGCCTGGTATGAGCAGGCGGCGCCACACAGCCGAGACCGCTGACTGGGCGCGCGCTCCCTGCACAAGGCCAAGAGAAATCAGAAATAGCTGGTTAGGGCGCAAGTGGTCTGCCGGTCTGGCTTCTCTTGCGGGACAGCCTGAGTGAGCAATCAGAACGTCCGCAAAATATTTTTCCGTTTCCAGCCAGAAATTATTCAGAGATGATTCAACAAGTTCGGCTAGATCCAGCCATTTCGACGCCTTGGTTTTTGGCAGGTTCTTGTACAGAAAGCGCAACAGACATAGCCAGAGGGCCTGGATTTCCACAGGGTAGCCCTCCCTGGGTGAAGACGCCGGATAATTGGTGTCCATCCATGTGAAGTGCGGCGGACTCCACACCAACCCGGAATCATGATCAACCTTGATGCCGTTGGGCGTACCGGCCAGATAGCCTTCAGCGATAGCCTGCAGCGCGTCAATCAGCTTGCGCCCGTCTGACAGCGGGGACTGCAAAAAACTTTCCCCCAGCGTGTTTGCAGCTTCCATTGAGGCCAGGGCAAACCAAAGGGGGGCGTCGGACGTATCCCTGTTGGCCGTGCTGTCCGCGCTCAACATGTTGGGCAGCGTGCCGTCTTTCTCAAGGGCGGCGTATGTAACCAGTATTCGCCCCGCCTCTTCCGCAAGCCCGCAGGCAATCATGCCCCGGCAAACTATCAGCGTGTCTCTTCCCCAATCCAAAAACCACGGGTAACCGGCAATGATAGAGCTTCCTCCGTCCCGCACAACCATGAACGCATTAAGATTGGGTATCAGGTAGCGTTCAAAGGGCGTCTTTGCCAGTTCTTTCAACGGCGCCAGCACATTTCGGCGATGATCTTTAAAATCAGCCCAGCCGCCGGGTATTTCTGTTTCTGCGGTAACCACCAGATGAACCGCCTTGCCCTTGGGCAGTTCTATGTCAAACCATCCTGGACTCCAGGCGTCCCCGCAATCAGGCATACCGCGCGTCCCCTCAATGGCGTGGGACAAGTTGAGGCTCCACTCCGGTTCCATGTTGAACGAGCCGGAATCAACCATTGCCTCCAGGCGGCGATCAGGGGCAGGTTGAAACACAAAACCATTTTGATTTGGCGAAGTTATTCGGTTGAAGTAATCGTCAGCCCCGTCCCATCGCTTTGTCTCCTGATGAAATGACCTGTCTTCCAGATCCAGACGCGCAATGAGGCGCACGTTGGTTGTGTCCGGTAAGTCCTTGCCTCTTTCCGGAGGCATGTTGGGGCGTTCAAAACGCAGCACAAGAGTATTGCTCCCAGGCATCAGGTCGGCCGTCAAGCATATTTCAGCGGCCCTTCCGTCGCCGGCGTGTCCGACAAACACCCAGTCAGCGGGGGGGCCGGAATCGAACCTCACTAATGTCTCGCCATTTAACTCGGTGATAAAGCCGTCGGCGTTTACCCAGACCCGGATGCGCTTAACAAAGATATGCCGATCGCAGGGGGCGGTTGGATGCAAATTTGCGCCTAAAGCGCAGTCGTATTTGCTCGTTATGCGACCAAGGTCGGCGTGGAGCCTTGCCATAGCGCCCCTTCCGTTGGTAAGCAGAGCTATGGCGTCTGGTCCCGGCTTGCGCCTGGATGGTAAATCCGCTAAATATCGCAAGGTGGCAGTGGAACGCTTCCCCTTAGCTTCAGCGAATCTGTTCAATTCTAAATGAACGTCTTCAGAAACCGAAAGCCATTTTACGGGGGAAATGGATGCAATATGGCTACCTTTGGCGGGTATGGAGCGCAAGTTTATTGGGTGACGCCCGGGCAGTTTAATGGTTGCCTCAAATGGCGTGGTGTCACTGATGATTACTGAATGATCTGGCGGCACGAGGAATACTCTGTTCAGATCATCGGGAGTCCACAAAAGGGCCTGCGGATACGCTTTGCGCTTCATTTCGTCGCGCAGGACGTTTATAAATTCGGATGGCGGGCTGTCAAGGCGGGGCAGGGCGGCCAGGAAGGCCAGCGGGTCGCTATCCACCAACGCCGCCAGCTCTTTCCAGTCGAACTTGCCAAGTGATTCAATGGGGAGGCGCTCAGACAGTTTCTGGATGGCCCACGCGGCTCTCGCCCTGGCTTTTCTGTAATCCTGACCACAAAGTCCTGTAGGCTCTGAGCGGTCTGAAAGGAAATAGCAGGCGCCTTCATTTAGCCTTATACAAATCAGATCGTCTTGCTTTTCTATTAGGGGAGGTTCCTGGCCCAACAAGTCAATGCCCGGCGATCCCAGAGATTCCCAGGCTAAACGGCTGATATCCAGCGTGTGCGGGTTGCTTTGGTCCAGGTTGATAATCACTAACCCTCTATCCAGCCCGTCGGCGCTATGGCGCGAAAGCGCCAATACCCATGAGTCGTCATTGCTAATTCGCTCTGTCCGCACGCCGTCGTGAAAGCATGGATGTTCGGAAAGCAGGCGGTTTAAGGCCGATAACTCGCTCACTATATTGTTTTTGCTGCCCCAGGCCAGACCCCTGGATTCGTGGACATCAACCTTTTCGTTGGCGAGCCATTCCACGCCGCAGGTAAAACCAAAGGCTCCGCTCTGGCTGGACAGCGCGCAAAGGCGGTTTCGCATCAAGCTCCATACAACGCCCTTTTCCGCCAGGCGCAGATTGTCGTGGGTTTCACTGTAGTGAACCAGCGGCCCCATGCGGTAACTTTGTTTCAGCGTATGGTCAATGTACGACGAAACCTGGCGTGGGTCGTAGTTTTGGAATAATTCTGAATAAGCCCACTGCATACCGCCTTCGGTTAACAGGGACTCGGTTAGTTCCCAAGCGCCGCCAAGCCCTTCCAATAAAAATACTGCATTTGGGAAGCTCTCTCTGACCCTGGCTATCACGTATTGCCAGGCGGGCAGGGGCACCATATAGCCAGCGTCACAGCGAAAGCCATCCACGCCCCGCTTGCACCATTCGAGCAGCGATTCGGCTATGACTTCCCACAACTCCGGTAAATGCTGGTCTAATTCAACCAAGTCGCCCCAAACGATGCCCCAGGCGCCCGGGCTTTTGAACGTCCCGTCCGGGTTTCGCTTATACAAGTCAGGGCGCGATTCCATCAAAGCGCTATGCCATCCGGTGTGGTTGACGACTATATCCAAAAAGAGCCGACCGCCGCGCAAATGGACGCCGTCCGCCAATTCACGGAATTGCTCTACGCCGGTGGCGCGCTGATCAAAATCAATCAGGGCAGGGTCAATAGCCGTCATGTCCTGAATGGCGTAGGGACTTCCAAAGCGCCCCATCTTAGCTGTCACCGTAGGAACAGGGCCGATGGGGAGCAAGTGCAATATCCGACAACCTAAAACATTTATGATGTGGTCGAGCCGGGCTGTTAAGTCCCGTAATGTGCCGCTCTTTGGGATAACCGTATAGCCGTCCCTCTCCATCTGCTGGTACACGGCTTCCTGCACAGGATCAGCCGTATGCTCATGTGTGCGGGAAGGGCCGAACATCCTTGGGAAAGCGCAATATATCGTATTTCCAGAGCGGAGGTTGTCCGGCAAGACCGAGATGCCCAGATCAGAGCCATCGGGCCAATGTTGATAGCCTATTGGGTCAACAACGTATGCCTTTGCCCTGAAAAAGCCTACTTCTGTACAAGCCAGATTCAGGCTCCACCTGCCGTCCCCGGCTTGCAGGGGTATGTCGCGCCAGCTTGCCCCGCCAAAGGTGAGCGATTCACCCTCCCGTCCACCAGCCCTCGCTATTACCTCCCTGCGGGTCAACGCGCCGCGCCCCAGGTTTGTCCTTAAAAAAGCCCGCCATCCCGGTTTTTTGAAAGATTCATGCTCCAGAGCCAATAAAAGGGAATCCCCCACGTACGCCGCTAAACGGTCGCCTGGCTGGGGATACATGCTGGGTTTGTTCATGATGTTCTTCCTTTAGCTAGTTTATCGCAATATTATAGCAGTTTTGCTTTTCGTAGCCTAAGAACAGGGTGTTAATGATTGAGCCACTTGCAAAACCCCACCCATTGAGGTGCAAGTGAGTCTCAAGTTTATTTTTTTTTTTTTCTGTCAATAGGTATTTTTGCCTGTCGTGTCGCTTGCAAACCCTCTGAAAGAGGGCTTGAGAGAGTTTGGGGAACAAAGGACAGGCTGAAGAGCATGTAATTATGGGGCTTCCCGACTAAAGAAAGGGCCAGAATGCACATACTCTTCAGCCTATGGAACAGCATACAGCAGTATTTGATTCCGCGCATAGAAGAAAACATAGGTTCCCT
>JAISSN010000132.1 GCA_031273105.1 Holophagales bacterium
ATTACAGCAGGCGGCTTTCAGACAGCCCGCACCACCCGCCCCATCGGCATGGACCAGCACTTCCAGCCGCGCATAGTGTTGCAGACAGTCGCCGGGGCCACCGTCGAGGTGATAGCTTCGTCCATGACGACCGTTGACCCGACGTCAGTACAAGCGGCAACCAACTACGACGCCAGTCATATTGACGAGCTGCCCATGGGGCGCAGCCCCAACAACATGAGTTTGCTGACTCCCGGCGTCACCACGGGCGTTGGCGGCAGGGTTCAGGTTCGCGGCGCAATGACGTCGGGCAACCTGTACCTCCTTGACGGCCAAAACGTAGCGGACAACAAATACGGCACCTTGGGGGCTCACTTCATTGATAGTTCCTATGAGGAAACCCAGGTCATCACGGGCGCCATTTCAGCCGAGTACGGCAACGTTGACGGCGGCGTCATCAATACCATCACCAAGTCCGGCGGAAACGTGTTCTCAGGGGAGTACAGGGTTGAAATGACAAACCCCGCCTGGAACGCCGTCCGCCCAGGACAAAACAGGGCCGCTATACGCAACATATTGAGCGAATTTAAGACCTACAGCCTCGGCGGCTTCTTTCTCAAAGACAAGCTCTGGTTCCACGTTGCTATGTATGAAACAGAAAGCTCGGCAACCGGAATAATCGCCGGCAACGCCGCAGGCCCGAGCGGCGCGGGGGCTGGTTATACCACCAGCCAGACCCGTGATTACATCACCGGCAAGCTGACGTTCATGTTGAACCAGGATCACACAATCATCGGCGCGTACTCCACAAACGAAGTAAAGGTCAAAGACAGCAACAACTACGGTGCTGGTGAAATTTGGGGCTTGGTCGATCAAACCGAGGAATCCAGTTGGTACAACCTGTCCTGGCGCGCCATATGGACTCCGGTACTAAACACCGAAATCCGCTTTGGCGCCAGGACCCAGGACATCACAGCGGGTCCTAATAGACCTGGTATCAGCCCCACCAACCTTGCGGACAGCCCGATACGGCCTGCGAATAATGGGTATAGATTCATGAACGCCGGCGTTTTTGGCGGCACGCCCACCACCCGTGAAAACCAGACGGCTAATCTCAAAGGTTCTTATTTCGCAAACTGGTATGGCTCGCACGAGATTGATTTTGGCATTGACTACTACAAGGGCACCGTCAGCGGCAAAAATTCGCAGTCCCACACGGATTACACTTATATCGTGGCAGGGTTTGACGCTGTAACCAGGATGGTTACCCTGAACCCTAATAACTCTTGGGTGCAATGGTGGTTTGGCGAAGACGCCTCGGCTGACAAAGTATCATATGGGTTTTATATCAACGACAAGTGGAAGCTCAATGACAACTGGGCTTTCCAGATTGGCGTGAGATGGGACACCTATAGCGCCACGGCCACGGACTTTGATGGCACCATAGCCAGCGCCTCGGGTATCTCGCCCCGTCTGGGCGTTACCTATGACCTGTTTGGCGACCAGAAGTGGATATTCAAGGCCTCCTGGTGCCAGTACCACGCCAATGTTATGGAAAGCGTGACGTCCGCCGTGTCAATGAGTGAAAACGTTGGTAGAATAGATATGGATTATTCAGGGCCGACAGGATCATTCGACCTGACCGCCGCCACTAACCTGGCTAACTATACGATACTCTCAGGCTACGACAACCCTATAGAGAATATCCAGCTTGACTCCGGCCTGAAGGCGCCCACCGTTGACGAAATGCAGATTGGCGTAACTTATTCTTACGAGACCGAGCAATTCGGCAAGGGATACGTCAGCCTGACCTATATTACGAGAGACTGGAAAAACATGCTGGACTACGCCATAGGCAATCAGGGCAAGAAGTATATTGAGGAACTTGGTGAGGAAGTGTTTATCGAAAGATGGTGGAATGAGCCTTTGGCCAAGCGAAAGTACACAGGCCTGGAATTGCAGACGGCATATAACTTTGGCAACCTGGACATCACAGGCAGCGTCACCTGGTCAAGCCTGGAAGGCAACTACGAAGGCGAAGGCTCGTCCAGCCCCGGCACGGGACAGGGCATGAATTACTTCAGGGTGGTGGATAATGTTGTTATGTATGATTCTAAAGAGCTGGATCCGGTGGGCAACCTGGCTGGCGACAGGCCCCTGGTCATGCGCTGGACGGCGAATTACTCCCTTATCAGCAGCATAGGGCGCACAACGTTTGGCTTTATCTACAGTTTCGACTCTGGAACGCCATACGGCTACGGGCGCAACCTCCCCGTAGCAACGCTGAATCCAAATTTGCCGCGTGAATATGGCCTATTATGGTCTCAAAGTATGGATAACAAGAGAACCCACGGCAGATATAATTCCGAGGTCTATCACGACGTATCCGTAACCCAAGACTTCAACCTGTTCAAGGTAAAGGGAGTTCAGGTAAGGGCCTTCGCGAAACTCATCATTTACAACTTCTTCAACCACAGGCAACTTATCACCTGGAACATCGGCGCTTTCAACCAGGACGCCCAGGGTAATAATCTGGCTACAGACAGGGATACCCCATGGGTGCCAGGACCTAACTTCGGAACATTTTCCGCAGCTAATTACGGCACTCCGCGCTCCTATCGCCTCGCTGTCGGCGTGCGTTTCTAGTTCCGCAGTAACAGCAACCCCGCTCACGTTTGAAATTACCTGACGACAGGCCGGGGTTGACGGAATAAAAAAGGGGGCTAACGCCCCCTTTTTTGCGTCTGATTCCATTTCTGCTTCAAAATTGCGTTCCGCAATCTTGAAGCAGAAAGTTGTTTTAAAAGCCAGGGCATCACTTTAAGTCACATGCGCGGACGCGCTTGCTGCGGATACGGCGCCGCAAGCGTTCCAGGCGCATCGCGCGGTTCAACTTTTTCAAAGTTCAACGGCTATTACCGTGTCAATCGACACCTCTTGTATTTTCCAGTTTCATTTTCTCTATTCGTGCTAGAAAATCCTCATTAGTTAGGTCTTTGTATATTTCTCGGCGTTCTTCAGTGTAGTTGCCTGTGCCTGGAGTTTCTATAGGTTCAAGCCCAAGTGCAACAAGTCCGCAGTTGATGGATGCCATTCTGGCATTGATTAGTGTGTTTGGGTCTTTGTAATTTGGTTTAGTGTCCATTTGAAGTCTCCGTTAGCCATGTGGCGGGATTTGCAATTTCCAGGTTAAGCCCTACTGTTTGGGCTTTGGATAATAGATTATCATCTGTTGTCAAGAATAGATCAGCATTATTTTCTTCTGCCAATGCCAAGTGATAGCTATCTAACAGCTTAATCCCTAGTTTTTGGAAGTGCTGCGCTCGTTTGATTGATTTTGGCGTAAGGGAAATGAATTCGTTAGTAATAGAATAATAAAATTTGATTTGTTCTGTCCCATTTTTTCCTTCTGGTATTTTTTCCATTTCAAAATCTATTACTTCACTTGAAAAGATCACCCATTTGTATAGTTTTGCAAGTGTTATTATATTGTTTATTGCTTCTGTTTCTATGTGTACTCTGTTTTGTGTTTGATCATCGAATGGGCGTGATAAACAACAAGCGTCCATGTATATTTTCGTGTTGCTGTTTTTCATCTTTTATCCCAATTCGGCAAACTGCAACAGCTTGGCCCGCTGAACATCCTTTTCCCCATATTTTCCTATCTTTTGCAGGGGATTTTCCCTCACATCCCGCATCCTGGTTGTATCTGTTCCCTTTATCATATTAAAATGCGGGTCTGCCATTCTCATCCTTTGTTTGTATCCCATAAAGGTTCTGGAATCAATTAAGAACTCCGCCAAATTTTCAGCATCTTTCTTGGTTATGGGGTTCACGAAATGAATGGTAGCGGCCTCTAAGATCAAATCGGCCAACTCCAGTCTGGATTTGCCAATGTCTTCTTTCGATACGCGTAAGATGAGATCTTTGCCTTGTATACTTTCCTTTCCAAACTCGTCTTTGACACGACATTCCGTTATGACACGCAAGTAAACTTCTTGGGAGACTCCCTCATCAAAATTAAAATACATGTAAATGACCTCAGAGCCGTAGAGCGGTTTGTAGTGCCCGTAATTGTCGGTATTTGGTACTCCGAAGGATTCTGTTAGCGCCATTTTCTGCCTTTCGCTGTATGAGCATCTTCCAAGCCTGTGTAGTTGGATGGGGGAAGCGTAGTCCTAACGCTATTGTCGAGCGATAGCAACCACGCCTTAAATTCATCCGTGCGCTTGAACCGCTTGAACCGTATTTCCATCACGTCATCTCTTACTCAATTATAGACTCAATTTCCTTCTTGAGTTCATCAAGCTCTTTCACGAGAGAGAGGCTGCACGCATAAAGGGGCAATCAGCTCCCTTCCGCGTGACATTTTGTGCCCGGAGCAAGGGTAAGAATGACCTCGCCCAGCCTGATGGCGGAGCGCGCCGGCGCGACAAACAGCCAGGGCGTGTTTACCGCCAGATTGCTGCCGCCCGGCAACTACACCATAGAAATTACAGCAGGCGGCTTTCAGACAGCCCGCACCACCCGCCCCATCGGCATGGACCAGCACTTCCAGCCGCGCATAGTGTTGCAGACAGTCGCCGGGGCCACCGTCGAGGTGATAGCTTC
>JAISSN010000051.1 GCA_031273105.1 Holophagales bacterium
ACATAAAAATTATCCAGGTCCAGCCCCAGCCGCCGCGCAACCGAGACGGCCAATTCATACGCCTTGTCCGAAGGCAGGTCAGACCAGTCGCAAGCCTCAATCAATTCGATGGTTTGATACGGAACGCCCAGCTCTTTAGCCATTTCCTTCAGGTCAATCCCCAGGGCTTCCCGTGTATCACGAAAAGCCGTGCTGAGCCTGCTGATTTTGGTTGAGTTGCTCGTCATTTCGGCGTCTTATGCTCAATACCCGAGGATTTAATCATAACAGCGGTTATCCTTCCTATTTCGTCCAGTAATTCCAAACAAGGCTGAATTTGTTCGACAGTCATGTAGCCGAGTTTTTCGCAAATGTACAATTGGGTTTCCAATTCAGCCCTTGCGCCTCTGGCAATTGATAAATAATGAATAAATTCTTCGGTTGAATCCGTGGACTGCCCTTCCGCAATATTTGATGGAATTGCCACCGCGGCCCTTCGCATTTGTTTTGACAACGCGTAAAGCTCTTCTGACGGCAGGCGTTTTAGCAGTTTGTAAATTTCGCTCGCCAGCGTCATGGCCTTTTGCCATACGATCAAATCTTTGTAGCTTTGGCTATTCATCCTATCTTCTTACAATTAAATGCTGTGGGGAACAGGGAGCGGAAAGCGGATATGGCCGCCGCCCAAAGTCCGGCGCCGCTCTATACATCCCGCTCTCCGCTCGCAACGATGCAGTAGTGAATCAAGGTTTCCACCCCACAGGAACTTCAGCAATAACATTTTCCAGAATATGCCGCCTGTCTTGTCTGTTCAATACCCTGTCGTCCATCCTGCCCCTGTGGGCCATCGTGTCAGAAAGCGTCGCCTGTAAGTGGTCGGGCGTGACATAGGGCAGACACTGGAGCCAGGCCTCGGCCTTGGCCAGGGCCAGCCACTGGCTTATGGCTCTCGTAGAGCAAAAGCCGCCCGCGTTTCGTATTCGCTCAACTACGCGCTCTATATAGCCCAAAACGGCGTCCGAAGCGTTCACCTGGCGCACGGCCCGCTTGGCAGCCGCCCAGTCGGCTGGGGACATGGCCATCTCCAGGCTGTCCAGCGCTATGCTGCCTGCTTCGCCCTTCAATATGCGGCGCTCGGCCTCTGGCGGCGGGTAGCCCAGGTGAAGCACCGCCGCAAAACGATCCATCTGGCTTTCGGGCAGGGGAAAAGTGCCCGCGTGGTCTGTGGGGTTCTGGGTGGCGATCACGAAAAACGGGTCAGGCAGCGGGTGCGTGGCGTGATCCATCGTCACCTGGCCCTCCACCATCACTTCGAGCAGCGCGCTTTGGGTTTTGGGGCCTATGCGGTTGAGTTCATCCAACAAAAGAACATTGGCAAACACAGGCCCGGGCTGAAAGCGGAATATTTGCTCCCTGGCGTCCCACAACTGCGCGCCCAGTAAATCCGATGGCAACAGGTCATTGGTACCCTGGACGCGCTGAAAACGACCGCCCAGCACCAGGGCCAGGCCCCGCGCCAGCGTGGTCTTGCCGACCCCTGGCAAATCCTCCAACAGCAAGTGACCGCCGCTCAACAGCACCGCCAGCGCCCTTCTCACGTGGCTGTCCTTTCCCACGATCACTTGTGTGAGGGCGGCGAGGGCCTTTAAGGCGCTGTCCCGCAAGCCGGTTGTCAGCAGCGCGGTTGTCTCCGGGTTCAGGTCACGCATCCTTATATTCTATCGCTATGCCGCATTCCTTTAGTTTCTGAATATAGCTCTTTTGTGTCAGACCCAGGTCTTTGGCGGCCCTGGCAGTGTCGCCGTTGGTTTTTTTCAGGGCTTCTTCCAGAAAATACCTTTCTGCGCTGACGGCGACGCCCCGCAGCATTTTATCCAGCGATCCCCCCGGGGGTTTGGGCAATAGTATGGATTGCGACTGTGCTTCAAGTGCGGTTGGCAATTCCTTCAGCAGTCCGCCGGGGCAGGCTCTGAGAGATTGAGAAACTATCCACGTCAGTTCGGCTGCGTTTCCGGGCCAGTCGCGGCTCATCAGTTCTTTTTCAACGCTGCGGTCAACCAGTGGAGTGATACGCCCCTCCCCGGCGCAAATTTCCGCCATGCGGCTGTAAAAAAGCGGAAGAACGTCGTCAACGCGCTCCGCCAGCGGCGCTAAATTTATGGGTATCACGCCCAGGGCGCAACGCAGCGATTCGGGCAAAGATAACGGGTCCTGGCAGGCGCCCATCCAGCACAGGGCCGGATGGCGCTCCATAGCCGAGAGCAGCGCTGGCAGCGTGGCAGCGGGCAAGTGTTCTAAATCCTTGAAGAACAAACTCCCCCCGCCGTGATCCTTTAAAAAGGACTCGGACAGGGACTCTGGATGAAGGTCTCGGGCAAACCTGGCGTGGAATGGGGCCTGGGGATGTCTTAACACGTGGAGCCTTCTTGCGGTGCGGCTCCTGCCCGTCCCTGGCTGACCAACAAAGATCACGGGCGCGGTTGTGTTGGCCACAGCCCTTAAGTTGTTTTCCAGGGATCGCATCTCTTTTGAGGCCGCCACCCAGGGTTCCCGCTGGTCAGGCGGAGGCGACGACAGCAATACCCGCATTTTTTCGAGTGTGGAGAGAAAAACGTCCAGGTCGAAGGGCTTGGGAAGAAAATCATCAGCGCCTAAACGCATGGCCTCAACTATGTCGCCAGGTTCTCCAAAAGCGCTCATCATTATTATCCGCATGGAGGGGTTGAAGCGCCTGGCCCGCTTGATCAACTCAAGCCCTGAAAAGCCGGGCAGCCGCAAGTCCGTCGCCATTATATTCACGGCGCCTGTTTCCAGTATCTTCAATGCCTTCGCAGGGTCATCGGCCTCAAGCACTTCCCAGGAGGTACTCGCCAGCGCCTTCAGGAGCAGGCGGCGAAAGCTGTCTTTGTCTTCAACTAAAAGCAAACGCACTAAAGAACCTTGGCTCTGTACGCCGCGCCCATTACTATCGCTATGCCTAAAAAGTAGCTCAGTGTGCTGCTCCCGCCGTAGCTGAAGAAGGGTAAAACTATGCCCTTATTCGGCAGGCTTCCGATGACCATGGCGACGTTGACCAGAATATTCAACCCTAAAATAGCGACGGCGCCAGCGCAAAAATAACTTTCAGCCAGCGTTTTGGCGTTTTTAGCCACGGCTATCACCCTGCTTAAAAATATGCTGAACAGCGTAAACACCAATAAAATACCCAGAAAACCGCGCTCTTCCGCCCAGGCCGCAAAAATAAAGTCAGTAGTCTTAACGGGCAAAAAATTCAGCTGAGTCTGGGTGCCGCCGGTCAGGCCCTGGCCGAATACCCTGCCAGCGCCAATGGCTATTTTTGCCTGGTTTATTTGGTAGTTGCCGCCTTTCAGGTCGGTCTTTGGGTTTAAAAAATCAACTATCCGGTTTTTCTGGTACGGCTTGATCAGGTTGGTCTTCCAGGCGGCGGCGCTCATCATTACAACTGCCGCAAACCCTGCCGCTACCCACTTCCAGTTCAGGCCCTTGATGAGCGGAATGAGTATCAGAATGACAAGAAACGAGAACGCCATACCCAAATCAGGCTGTTTTGCCACGATGGCCGCGGGTAACAGCACAGCGAAAACGGCGATGGCTATTTCCTGTAGCTTTACCTGGTCGGTGGGGCGCCTTCCCAGAAAGTCGGCCACAAAGAGAAGAGTAGTCCATTTCACGAGTTCGCTGGGCTGGAAGCTGAAAGCCCTTGTACCCAGCCAGCGCCTGGCGCCCTCGCCGGCGCCGAGTTTTAAGCCAAGGGGCGAAAAGGCCACAAGGAACAACAGAACGATGCCGAAGGAATATATCCACAGGCTTTTACGTAAAACCTGAATGGGCGAGCGGGTGGCCATGAATAACACCAGACCGAAGCTGATCCCGTAAAAAACAACCTGCTTGGTCCATACGTTAGACGGGCCGCTTCTCCCCGCTGAATATTGCGTTAGCAGTCCAAGACCCATGAGCAGCATCATGGGGACCAGTATTGAAAAGTCCAATCGGCGCAGACGCTCTCTCATGGCGCGCCTCCTTCGCCTTCGGTATCAATATCTTTTGGTATCGCGTAAAATGAGCCGGGGGTTCTTGCTACAGGCGGCGGTTTCGGATTGGTTTTGCGGTCAATGAACCAGTATTGACAAACTTTGCGGGCTATGGGGGCGGCGGAGGAAGCGCCAAAGCCCGCGTGCTCTACCAGCACCGCCCAGGCAATCTGCGGGTTGTCCCGCGGGGCGTAGCCCGCAAACCAGGCGTGGTCCCTCAGCTGTTTGGCTGAGGACAAATACGCCTCCCTGGTGGTGAACTTGGCTACCTGGGCCGTTCCCGTTTTTCCGCAGATTTCCAAATCTGGCATATAGATGCCTCTGGCCGTGCCGTATTTGACCACTTGAGACATGGCCTGATCAAGAATAGCCCATGTGTTGGGGTCAAGGCCCGCGTCGCGGTAGGGTTTTGCGGGATATTCCCGTAATTTTTGCGTCTGTTCGTCCCTGTAACCCATTAAAAGGTGCGGCGTCAGTATTTTTCCCTTAAGGGCAAGCGTTGATAAAAAGCGAGCCAGACCAAGGGTAGTGACGCCAACGGCGCCCTGACCAACGGCCACGCTGACCGTGTCCCCAGGGTACCACTTCTGTTGCGCCGGATCTTGAGACTGCCTGGCTTTCCAGGCCCTGCTGGGTATGCGGCTGGCTATCTCGCCAGGCAAGTCAACTCCGGTTCTTTCCGCAAGCCCGTACTTGGCGGCGGTCGCGTAAATCTGGTCAACGTCCATCCTGAAGCCCAATTCAAAGAAAAAGATATTGCAGCTTACCGTTATGGCGCGGAGGACGTCTATCGAGCCGTGGGTGCCCTCGCAGCGGCGGGGGAAGCCATAGAAGGATTTCACGCCGGTGCACGTTATTTGGGTATGCGGCGTTATTACTTTGTGTTCAAGAGCCGACAGGGCCATGAGCAACTTAAACGTGGAACCCGGAGAGTGGCGGGTTTTAATGGCGCGGTGGTACATGCGGCTGCGGCCGTCGCTATTGGTCAGGTATTCCACTTTTTTAGGATTCCGCCTGTCCAGAAAGGCGTTTGGGTCAAAGGAAGCCGACGAGTACATAGCCAGCACCCCGCCGTCCCTTAAATCCAGCACGACGGCCGCCCCGTTTTCCTCGCCGTAGGCCTCCTGGAGAACGCTTTGCAGACCCGCGTCCAGCGTCAGATAAACGGTTTGCCCCGGCTTGGAAGGGTATTCCCTTTTAAGAGCCACTTCGCGTCCCAGGTAGTCGGCTACGATTTCCCGCAGGCCGTCCTCGCCCCTGAGTATGTCGTCGTGGGTCGCCTCAAGGCCCTCGATACCTCTGATGTCGCCCTGGCGGTAATTTTTGTCTTTGAGGCGAATCAGGTCTTCTTTAGAGACCTCGCCCACATAGCCCATGACGTGTCCGGCCAGGTCTTCCCCCATATAGACGCGCCTCGGGGCTACTTTGACGCTGACCATCGGGTGTCTGGCTCTTATCATTTCGGCTTCGGCCAATTCAACGTCGTCCAGGTTGTC
>JAISSN010000076.1 GCA_031273105.1 Holophagales bacterium
AGCCAGCGCGGCCATAATACTGGCTGTCACATCAGACCTGCTTTGGTTTGGCCTGAAGTTCCCATCGGGATTAAATATTTGCCACCCCGAAGACCTTGCTTCTACGGAGAGGCCCCTGCTTGTTCTGGGCGCCAGCGTAAGGCCGGGCGGCGAGCCAAGCCCCATACTGGAAGGCAGGCTTCAAATGGCTCTGCGCCTGTACAATGAAGAAAAGATTTCGTGGATATTAGTATCGGGAGACAACCAGACCCAATACTACAACGAGCCGCTGGCTATGCGCCGCTGGCTGTTGGAGCGCGGGGTGCCCGCAGAAAAAATAACCAGCGACAACGGCGGCGCGCGCACGTACGACAGTTTAAAGCGCGCCAGGATGGTCTTTGGGTTGGATAACCTTGTGGTCGTCACGTCTGAAATGCACATGGTTCGCACACTGTTTTTGGCGAGGCATTTTGGCATTGAAGCCGAGGGAGTTCCCAGCGATGTCAGGAGTATAGGAAAAATCTCCCAGGCGCGCTATTGGCTGAGGGAATACGTAGCCCGCCACAAAGCCCAGTGGGATGTATGGTTTCCGCCATATTAGCCAAATTATGCCGCTTCAGGAAATTCTCAGGGAACAACTGTCCAAAGCTCCGATGCCCGCCTCGGAATTCATGAATCTGGCTCTTTATCACCCGGAACATGGCTACTACAGGCGCCGGACTTCCCCCTGGGGGTTTGACGGCAAGGATTATTACACGGCTTTGGACTTGGGTCCCCTTCTGGGCGAGGCCATCGCAGAGCGTCTGCGTCAAACATGGCTGAGTCTGGATCGCCCCTGCCCCTTCACCGTTTTTGAACCGGGGGCGGGGCGCGGCTGGCTGGGAAGAGATATACTCAATGCCGCCACAAAAGATTTTGCCGAGTGCCTCCGCTACATCCACTGCGACGACAGCCCCGTTGCCCGCGCGGAGGCCGCCAAAGCCCTTGAGCCGTGGCTGAATAACGGAAGCGCCCGCTTCGTTAATCAGGACGACGAGGCGGCCGGTTTTACAGGCGCGGTTATTTCTAATGAACTGTTCGACGCCTTGCCTGCCCAGCCCTGGCGTTGGGACGGCGGGCGGTGGAGGCGGGAGGAGCTTGTTGAATTGGGCGATAAGGACGACGCGGCTTGTACCAGGTGGGAACCTGCCGACCCCTTTGAAGCCGGGGATTGGTTTGGCCGGTGCGCCGAAGGCGGCCTTCAGCCGGAAGACGGCAGCGTTTGGGCTATTGGCCTTCCGGCTATCCTTGGCCGTATTTGCAAGCCATTACTAAAGGGGCTTTTCCTGACCATTGACTACGGCGACACTGCCGCAAAACTCATAGCCAAAGGCGCTGACATCCGCAGATATCGGGGCCATACCGTTGACGGCGCGTGGTGGGCTGACCCGGGCGAATCTGACCTGACAGCCGATGTTGACTTTACACGCCTGGCGCGCCTGCTTGAGGGTCTGGGACTGCAAGTTGAAGCTCCCGCGTCTCTTGGGCGCTGGATCCGCGCCCACGCCCCCTTAGTCAGGTGGGAAGAACAGTGGCGGGATTTAACCTCCGCAACGCGAGCAGCCAGAACCCAAAACCTGATGCAACTGACGCACCCAAGCGCGATGGGAGACAGGTTTAAAGTGCTGACGGCGCTTGGCGGCTCTGCTTCGCAATAAAAAAAGTGTTCCGCTCCACAAGTCACACGACTATAGTGATTCAACTTTAGAAGCGTCTTGCCGTATTAAAGTATATGTCTGCGCGATTCAGCTTTTCCGTTGAACGGCTTTATCTATATAATTCATGTATGAGCGAATGGCTTCCGGAACGCCTCCCGGAGGATATTGAGGCTGAAAGAGCGATTCTCGCTACCTGCTGCGCCCCCGGCCTGGAACAGGAGGCGGCTGAGGTAGTTTTCCGCCTGAAGGCGGACGACTTTGTGCATCCGGCCCACCGCGCTCTGTTTCATGCCCTGGTTAAGCTCCTTGAAGCTGATCTCGAGGTTAACGCCATTACGCTCAAGGACGCGCTGGACAGGGCGGGAGACCTTTCAAGGGTTGGCGGCTTTGCCGGACTTGTCGAAATACTGAGCGGCGAAGAGGTGCGAAATCCGCAGATACTCGCCGACTTGCTAATCAGAAAGCGCAAGCTCCGCGAACTGATCCGCCTTGGGGCGCAGCTCGTGAGGAAGGCCGCCGCCGAGGAAGACCTGCCTGAAGCGCTGGTTGAACTGGCGGGTCAGGAACTCTTCAGCGTGGCCCAGGAGCAGGATAAGCGGGGACTGGAGACCATTGCCCATGTGGCCCAGGAGTCGTACCAGAACCTGCTCGACCGTTTAGAGGGACGCGGGTCTTCAGGGCTGCGGGTTGGTTTTTCACGCCTGGACTCTCTCACTCAGGGCTTTCAGCCAGGCAACCTGATTGTGCTGGCTGCCAGGCCCGGCATCGGCAAAACCGCGCTGGCTCTCAATTGGCTGCTGCACGCTTCTATGCGCTTCAAGGCGCACGCCGCCCTCTTTAGTTTGGAGATGAGCAAGGAGGAGGTCTTTAACAGGCTTCTCTCTTCTCATTCCCGGGTGGATTTAAAGGCCATAGCCCACGGTCAGTTTGATGATAATATTCACAGGGCGCTGCTTGAGGCAAGGGACGAGTTGATCAGACAGCCGATTTTTATATGCGACAGGGCGGCTATTACCGTCAGGGAAATCACGGCGATGGTTGACAGGCTCTGCACTCAGTCCAATCAGAAACTGGATTTGCTGATTGTTGACTACCTCCAGCTGATCTCAAGCCCGCAGGACAGCCGCGCCGCGAGACAAACCGAATCTGTGCGCATCGGAGAAATAAGCCGCTCTCTTAAATTACTGGCGAAGGAACGCAATATCCCCGTTGTGGTGCTTTCCCAGTTGAACCGCGAGGTTGAACACAGGCAGAGCGGCAGGCCCCAGTTGTCCGATTTGCGGGACTCCGGCGCCATTGAGCAGGACGCCGACATTGTCATGTTCATTCACCGCAAGATGAAACCTGTCATGGAGGGCGAAGAACCCGAAAAAAGCGCGGAACTGCTGGTGTCTAAACACCGCAATGGCCCTACCGGCATAATTCCTCTGTGGTTTGAGGGCGAATTTGCGCTGTACCGCGAGCTGGAACGGGTTAGCTATTAGTCGTCAGCGCCTGCTTTATGATGCCGTCACTGCTGCTGCCTCTTTCCTCAAAGCTCACCGCCCTGCGAGGCGTGGGGTCCAGACGGATGGAACTGCTTTCTGCGGCAGGGTTTCAAACCGTTGAGGATCTGCTGTGGGGACTGCCTTACCGCTATATTGACAGGGGGAGCATCACGTCTGTCTCCGACCTCAGATATGGCCCCGGACTCGACGGCGACGCTGTGAATGTTACTCTGCTGGGCAAAATCGCGGATTTGCGCCAGAGCACCACGCGCGTTAAGAGAATGAATATTACCGAAGCTCTGCTGTGCGACGACACCGGCTCTGTTCGGCTGGTTTGGTTTAATCAGCCGCATTTATTCAGGATTATAAAGCCGGGCGAAAGGATTCTGGTGTGGGGGCCGCTGGCGCACGGGCGGCACGGCCCTGAGATGCGCGGGCCAGCTTGGGAGAGCTTTGGATTTGTGAATGAAGCCGAGTCCGACGCAAGAGATGATTTGTTCATTGCCAGGTTTTTGCCACTGTATCGCCGTATGGGGACGCTGACGGGACGTATGCGGCAAAAACTGGTGGCGCTGGCTCTGGAGCAGGCGGATTGCTCCGGCGTTTTTCTGCCGTCTGAATTGTCGAGGGGCTTGCCTGATACGCTGACGGCTCTGAGACTGCTGCATAACCCGCCCGACGAGTGCATCGCTGAAGACCTTGAGGCTGGACTGACGCCGGCGCACCAAAGACTGGCGATGGAAGAGCTATTCGCTTTCGCGCTGGGCGTTGAGTTGAGGCGTTCAGGCCGCTTGACGCGCCGCGGTGAAATAATTCCTACTTCGGTTGAACTAAGGAATAAACTCAAGTCGTTTTTGCCTTTCCGCCTGACGAAGGCTCAACGCAGCGCTTTTAAGGAAATCGTGGACGACCTCGGCGCCGGCCGCGTGATGCACAGGATGCTCCAGGGAGATGTCGGCTCCGGCAAGACTCTCGTTGCATTCCTCACCATGGCGATGATTGCGGAAACGGGCGGGCAGGCCGCGCTATTGGCGCCTACAGAGGTGCTTGCGCGTCAGCACGCTGACACTTTCGCTAAACTGCTGGGGGATGAGCGCAGCTTTATGCGCCTTCTCGCGGGCGGCATGAAGGCGGCTGAAAGGCGGGAGACCCTTGAAGCCATTGCTGACGGACAGGCGCGCTACGTGGTCGGCACGCACGCCCTGTTCCAGGAGGCCGTTTCTTTTAAGAAGTTGCAGTTGGTGGTGGTGGATGAGCAGCACAGGTTCGGCGTTAAGCAACGGGAGGCCATTAAGGATAAGGGGCTTGACCCGCACTGGCTAGTGATGAGCGCCACGCCTATACCCAGGAGCCTGGCGCTGGCTATTTTCGGCGACCTGGATCAATCTGTCCTGGATGAACTGCCGCCCGGGCGGCAACCCGCGCGTACGCGCCTTTTGAACCCCGACCAGGCGGAATGGGCCTGGGACCTGGTGGAGCGCGAATTGAACAATGGCCGTCAGGCGTTTGTGGTCAGCCCTGCTATTGACCCCTCGGATGAAACTAAAATTTCACTGCGGGACATTCAGGCTATGGAGGCGCTTTTGCACGCCCGCTTTCAGGATGTTCGCATAACTATCGCCCATGGCCGCCTGAAGTCAGATGAACTCAACGCCAGGATGGCTATGTTTGTTTCAGGCGAGGCGCGCATTCTCCTGGCTACCACTGTAATAGAGGTGGGCGTTGATGTTCCCAACGCCACCGTGATGGTTGTTGACCACGCGGAACGCTTTGGCCTGAGCCAGCTTCATCAGTTGAGAGGCAGGGTTGGGCGGGGCGCGTACGGCGGTCATTTTGTGATGATTTCTAAGTCTGAAAACGAGAGGCTCCAGGCCCTTGTTGAAACTCAGGACGGTTTTCGCATTGCTCAAAAAGATTTGGAAATACGCGGCCCCGGCGAATTTTTTGGCACAAGGCAATCCGGTCTCCCCCGTTTCCAGGTGGCCGACCTGGTTCGTGACCGCCAGCTTCTGGCCCGGTGCCGGGAGGCGGCGGTTGACGCTGTGCAGCAGGGTCTGACGGATGAGCAGCGAATCTGGCTGCGCCAGGAACAAACCAGGCTTAAACTGGCTGAGATAAGCTAAAAAGCGGCGGGGGTATTTTGTTTACAGGTTTGATACGACATAAAGGAACGCTGACGTCACGCTATTCACGCGGCAATGGCGCGAGACTTCGCGTTAAAGCCGCGCCTGAATTGCTTGTTCGGGCTAAAATTGGGGCTTCGGTTGCCGTGATGGGAGTTTGCCTGACTGCTGTAGAAAGTGGCGACGGCTGCTTTGAGGCGGATTTATCTGAAGAAACCCTTTCCAGAACTACCCTTGGCGCCTTGCCGTCAGGGGCTGACCTCAACCTGGAACCTGCCTTGCTTGCGGGTGAACCCCTGGACGGCCACTTGGTTTTTGGCCACGTTGACGCAGTTGGTCGCTTGCTGGAGCGCCCCAATGGCGAGGGAATCTGGCGTTTTGAGACGCCGCGGGAACTAACCGCGATGCTCGCGAATAAGGGCTGCGTGGCTTTGGACGGCGTTAGCCTCACGGTGGTTGATGTGGCGGCTCAATCTTTTTCCGTGGCTTTAATTCCCGAAACCCTTGCCTCTGCCACGCTGAGAAACCTTCGCCCGGGAGACGCGGTCAATATAGAAGCAGACCCCATAGGAAGATACGTGGCGCGCTGCATGGCTCTCGGCAGAGCAGAGGAAAGGCTTAACGATTTTGTGAGAAACGGCTGGAAAAACCTATAATTTCATTTCTGCTTCAAAATTGCGTTCCGCAATCCTGAAGCAGAAAGACGCTTTAAAGAATACGACCTGACCTTATTTAATGGCGCATTCTGCGTAGAAATAAAATAAGTGAAACGCCCCGGAGGCTGGGGCGTTTCATGAGGGATGGTATGAAGGGGTGTTATGAAGGGGTGGTAAGGGGGGCCTTTCATCCAGGCCATATCAAAAGGAGGGTCTTAAAGTGGCGGGCAGCCCTTTCGGGCGCCTCAGATTCCAGTTTATCGCGTTTTTGATGTATGGTCAAGACGATCTTTTATTCCGTTTCTACTTCAAAATCCGCTGCTGGGGCGAAAACCTATTCAGGTGAGGGCGGACGCAATCTTGAAACAGAATTTGCCAGCGCGAACAGCCAGTCGCCCAGGCGGTTCAGGTACACAGAAACCCATTCGAGATTGCTGGCTTCAGAGCACAGCGGGACTATCGTTCTCTCAGCCCTTCTGCACACAGTCCGGGCGTGGTGGGCGTGTACCGCCGCCGCGCAGCCCGAAGGCAGCAGAAACGACTTCAACTCAGGCCCCATCGCCCACAGGCGGTCAATATCCGCCTCCATCGCTTCAACAGAGCATTCCAGCGGCCTTTCAGGGCCGTCAGTCACGCCCGGCGGAATATCGGGATTAGCCAGAGCCGCGCCCATAGTAAAAATATCCTTTTGCACTCGCAGCAAAAAAACATCGGCCAGGCTCTCGTCTGAAACGTGCAGGCGCAGAATACCGATGAGCGCGTTGAGTTCATCCAGCGTCCCAACCGCTTCCAGCCTTGGGTGGGCCTTAGAAACGCGCCGCCCCCCAATGAGCGAAGTTTCGCCCCCATCGCCGGCGCGAGTATAGATTTTCATAAAGACCCGCTCCACCCCTCCGGGTCCCGTCGCCACACAGCCAGAGACTCCTGCGCGGCCCTGGTTATCGCGCCGGTTTCAACGGCCTTATTCACCAAATCAGAAAAAGTAGCAAGAGCGCGCCAGCGTATTCCAGCCTCGGCAAAAGCCGCCTCAGCCCTGGGCAGCTCATAAGTAAACAGCGCCAGGATTTCCAGCGCCCCGGCTCCCTCATCCCGCAGCGCCTCAGCGCACTTGATGCTTGAACCGCCAGTGCTGATCAAATCCTCAATCAGCACAACACTGTGCTTATCGGCGGAAGGCCCCTCCACCCGCCTGCCCATGCCGTGGCTCTTGGGCTGAGGGCGTACGTAGGCCAGAGGAAGCCCCAGCCTGTCAGCCGCCAGAGACGCCCAGGGAATGCCCGCCGTACTGGCGCCCGCTATCAGGCTTGGCCTGGTATCCCCAGCCAAAATAGAATCGCTCAGCGCCGCAGCGATTTCAGAGCGAGCAGCCGGAAAGCCGAGCAGTTGCCGATTATCGCAGTAAATGGGCGACTTGAGGCCCGAAGCCCACGTAAACGGCTTTTCAGGTGAAAGGCGCACAGCCCCGGCCTCAAGCAGCGCGGCAGCAATGTCTTGTATCACGGTGACTCCCATTGCATCAATCTTTTGCCAATTCTTCTTCGGTTTCCGCTTTGAATAGCGATACTGCAAGACGCTTCTCAAGTTGAATCACTATAAAACAACTTTCTGCTTCAGGATTGCGGAACGCAATTTTGAAGCAGAAACGGAATCAGCCGGCGCCTCTTTCGCGCAGCATGGCTTCGCGCAATATTTCATTCAAATGCTTTTGGTAGCCTTTGCCGCGGCGCTTGAACCAGGCGAGAACATCAGAATCAATACGCAGCGTTGTGTGCTTCTTGATTGGTTTGTAGAACGGGTTTGGTATGGAATTTTTGAACCATTCCTCATCCAGTTCCGGCATGTCAGAACAATCAACTTCGATTTGTCCGCTGGCAATCTTTTCGTCCAATACCCGGAGTTCCGCTTCGCGCTCTGGTGTGATTGGCGGTATTTCGTTTTTTTTGTATTGAACCATGCTCATAAACTCTCCTTTCTCTTGGCGATAGCGGTCGCGCGCTGATTATTCTGATTATTTCCGTAAAAGTCACACGACTATACTCACCAGCTTTCCGCCGGGAACCACAATCACCTTTCTGATCTCCTTGCCGATCAAGTGCGCCCGGGCTTCGGGACACGCCAGAGCCGCCCCCTTGCGCTCCTCATCGTCGGCGTTTGATTTCACCGTCACCCTGCCGCGCACCTTGCCGTTAATCTGAACCACCACTAATTGCTCATCAGTCTCGAGCCACGCGGTTTCGTACTCAGGCCATGATGAATTCATACAAAAGCCCTTTCCTCCAAGTTGTTCCCACAACTGTTCAGCCAGGTGCGGCGCAACAGGAGACATCAGCCTCACAAAAACAGAAAGAGCGCAGCCCATGATTTCACGGCGGCGCGGCGCGTCAGCGGGCAGAGCCGAAATATCATTAGCCAGTTCCATCAAGCTCGATACCACAGTATTAAATTGGTACCGAACCTCCAAATCATCCGTAATGCGTTTTATAGCCACATTCAGCTTGTGCAGCAGAAGTTTTTCCTCCGCGCTCCAGACGCCGCCCGCCAGCAGACGCTCCGCGCTCCCCGCCGGCACAGAGCCATCGCGCGGTTCGCGTATATTGCTCTCCCCATCCATATCCTGTTCGCAGTAATCATCTACAAGCCGCGTCACGCGCCTTAAAAACCTGGACGCGCCCTCAATGCCCTCAAAGCCAATCCAGTCAATCTCCTTTTCTATAGGCGCGGCAAAAGCCATGAAAGCCCGCAGAGCGTCGGCCCCGTAGCGGGCAATCACATCGTCCGGGTCAACCACGTTGCCCTTAGACTTAGACATCTTCGCCCCGTCCTTGAGCACCATTCCCTGGCATATCAATTTTTTAAAAGGCTCATCGCAGCCCACAAAGCCCAAATCCCGCAGAACCTTGTGGAAATACCGCGCGTACACCAGGTGGGCGGTAGCGTGTTCAATCCCCCCAATGTAGAGATCAACGGGCATCCAGGCGTCCGCCTCCGCCCTGGAGAAAGGCGCCCCGGCGTTTTGAGGGTCCAGGTATCGCAAAAAATACCAGCTCGAATCAACAAAAGTATCCATCGTATCAGTCTCGCGCCGCGCAGGCCCGCCGCAGACAGGGCAGACCGCCCGCAGAAAAGCAGCCGAAGTAGTCAGCGGCGAAGGCCCCGCGCCCGTAAAAACAATATCTTCCGGCAGCGACACAGGCAGGTCGGAAGCAGGCACAGGCTGAACCCCGCAGCGGTCGCAGTGAACAGTAGGAACAGGCGTCCCCCAGTATCTTTGGCGGGACAGCCCCCAGTCCTTCAGCTTATACGTAACCGATCTTTCCGCCATTCCCTTCAAATCCCCGACCATCGCGTCAACAGCCGCATCGCTGGACATGCCGTTAAAGCGCCCCGAATTTATCAGCGTCCCCTTTTCAAAAGGGTCGTTGCTCTCGATCACCTTAACAATGGGCAGGCCGTATTTCTTAGCAAACTCATTATCCCGCTCATCGTGAGCGGGCACGCCCATCACAGCCCCAGAGCCATAGTCCATCAGCACATAATTAGCCGCGAACACGGGAACAGTATCCCCCGTAAAAGGGTGCAGAACCACAATCGGCGTGCGGCAGCCCTCCTTAACGTCGCAGGCCAGTCTCTCCTCCCGGCCCATAGCCGCAATGCGCTCGCAGAACCTCCTAAGCGCGTCGTCAGTCTTAGCCGCCTCGGCTATCAGCGGATGTTCCGTTGAAAGAGCCATAAAGCTCACGCCAAAGAGAGTATCCAGGCGAGTAGTGAAAACCTCTATGCAGCAGGTTGCAGTTGACAGGTTACGGCTGGCGGTTGCGGATGCGTCCCGCGGGCGCGCCTCATGTTTCCCCGTCCCACGAGAATCCCCTGTTTCCTCTTTCCCGCCCCCTGATACCTGAAAGCGAACAACAGCCCCCTCGCTGCGTCCAATCCAGTGCCTTTGCATGGCCTTCACATTTTCGGGCCAGTCCAAGTCGTCCAGGTCATTCAGCAATTCATCCGCGTACTTGGTAATCCTCAAAAAATATTGTTCCATCGGTTTTTGAACAACGGCGTCCCCAGTGCGTTCGTACTTACCGTCAATCACCTGCTCATTGGCCAGCACAGTCCCCAGCGCCTCGCACCAGTTCACATTGCGCTCCGCCCTGAAAACGTCTCCCCTCTCCCACATGCGTAAAAACAGCCATTGATTCCAGCGGTAGTAATCGGGAAAACACGTAGCTATCTCGCGGTTCCAGTCATAGCTCACGCCCATGCTGACAATTTGGGCCTTCATATCGCTGATGTTTTGTCTTGTCCACGCCGCCGGGTGGATATTATTTTGAATAGCCGCGTTTTCAGCGGGCAGCCCAAAAGCGTCCCAGCCGAGCGGCTGGCAGACCGCCGCCCCGCGCATACCCTGGAATCGCGCCGCAATATCCCCCAGCGTGTAATTTCTAACGTGTCCCATGTGTATCCGGCCACTGGGGTAGGGCAGCATCACCAGCGCGTAAAACTTCCTGCGCCCCTTCATCCCGCTGGAAGAAGGCGAAGCAAAAGCGTTCTCAGAGAGCCACCTCTTCTGGATTTCAGGTTCTTGTACTAACGGATTGAACGGCATAGCATATCTCCAGACTACAGTTTACAATTTACAGTTTACAGTGAATATTGTTGCGGACTTTGACCGCGTCATTACTGCGTTTCTGAAATAGGAACGGACATGAAACTTAGCTATCCCGCAGTTTTCTATCCCTGGGACGAAGACGAAGGAGAAGGATACACACGTTTGAAAAAGCTGGCCTCAGCGAATCAGCGCAATTAAGATAAAACTAAGGAGAAACGCCATGACCACCGAAACCGCAACCGCCATAGAAGTAAACAACCCAGTGTTAGAAGCGCAAGACCCTTACTTTGATGAAAAGACTAAGGCCGCATTGCGCCGGACTTTTGCAGACATTGAAGCTGGTCGTAATTTGGTTTGTCACGACATCATAGAAACGCCGCATGCCAAAAATTGAAAAAGTGTGGAGCGCGGAGGCATGGGAAGATTACCTGTATTGGCACAGGCAGGATATGGCTATCTGGGAACGTGTCAACGAACTCATAAAAGATATTGAGCGTTCACCATATTAATGGCATTGGCAAGCCAGAGCCACTGAAATGGCATCCTGATGGGTTTTGGAGCCGCAGAATCACATTTTAGAGCATCGCTTGGTCTATAAATTGAGCGGCGGGCAACTAATCATTGCCCATTGCCGCAAGCATTACGAATGAGACCACTCCACATTGTTTTCCCCTGATTCATAATCTCAACGCATTCCTGGTAGCTGAAAACGCGGTTTTGAAGCGGAAATGCTATAATGCCTTGAGGTAAGAAAGGAACAACCATGCAGCTTGAATACACCTACACAGAAGAGCCAGACGGCTGGCTGGTTGGCTATCTCAACATCTACCCAGAACACAAGACGCAAGGGAAAGACGTGGAAGAACTTGAGTTGATGTTGGCTGACTTGTATGAGATGTTGAAAGTATCAGAAGCCAGATACGCAGAACTTGAGCGACAGGAAAAAGCCAGACAGCGCACAGGCAAAATCAATATCAATGCGGAAGTGCTTGCGTGAAACGAAAAAAGCTACTGAAAGAACTTGCCAAGCTGGGAGCGAAGTTTGTGCGGCATGGCGGTAAACACGATGAATATTCAAACGGCACAAAATCCGCAATGGTTCCACGACACGCAGACGTTAATGAAAATCTGGCGAAAGACTTAATATAGCCGTTCAACTTTGAAAAAGTTGAACCGCGCGGTGCGCGTAGGCTGCGCTGAGAGTGTAGCGAGCCGCCGATAGGCGGGGAGAGAAACGGGAAGCGCAGACTTATCTTGAATACTGCAAGACGTTTCTCAAGTTGAATCACTATAAAACAGTTTTCTTAATTCGGCTTTTTGAGGTTCCAAAGGCCAGAGACCAGCGGGAAAAGAATTAGGCACAGGGAGCGGCGTAGCTTCGCCAGGAAGCTCTCGCCCCGCCTGACCTGCAGCGGACGCCTTCGTCCCCGCCTCCGCTGGACGCAAAACTATAAACAATAAGCCC
>JAISSN010000102.1 GCA_031273105.1 Holophagales bacterium
TGCGTTACTCGTTCACTGCTCATCTGCATCAGTGGTATTGCTGCTTGTGAATCATGCACTGACGCGCTGCTTAGTATCGCGCTTATTGGTATGTCTCCATCTGAAACGCCCAGATGTAAGTTGTTGATTCCGATGGTATGTTGCCAATACCATCCCACCCGCATAGCTGCCTCCTATCCTTTGTTCCCCAAACTCTCTCAAGCCCTCTTTCAGAGGGTTTGCAAGCGACACGACAGGCAAAAAAACCTGTTGACAGAAAAGAAAATACACTTTAACATAATTTTGGGCCCCAATGGTTGGGGTTTTCTAAAAGACTCTGTTTTCCAAATCTCAAAAGGCGGCTATCCACGCCGCCTGACATCAGGAGATACCAAGCGCTATGGCCATTTGTACTAACGCCGCCCCCCAAAAAGAAGAGCCAAAGACCAGACGCGGATTGATTTGGCTGCTTCGCTCGGCTTTTGCGTTTTCGCTTGCTGTCTGCGCGGTTCCGGCGTACGCCGCTAAGGATATTAGCGCCAAAGGCATTAAGAGAGAAAATATAAAACTAACATATACCAGCGGCAACGTCGAGATCAAAAAGGGCGGGAAGTTAGTTCCTATAACCCGCTCACAGCAGGGTATCTATCCGTCCGGTTATGGGCCGCCGCAATCATATTATGACTCTATGAAAAATAATGCTTTAAATGGAACAGGGGATTATGTTGTTACTACGGGGCCGAACTCTTCCGCTGTTTTTTTTCTGTGCAGCGATAAGGGTGAGAATGGCGAACAGTACGATAAAACTTTCATAGAATTGAAAGCGGATTCCAGTATCAAAATAACAATAACGCTGAAACCGATCCATGAACGTCGCTATAGCGTTAGATATAGTGATTATGAGACATTAAGCGTTGTGGAAGTAGCAAGTGGAAGCAAGAACAAAGATGGCGCTTTCGTGGGCGTTTTATTCCAAGATGATAACATTAAACTCCTGCAAACATTTGACAAAGTTCTGAGCGTTTTGGCCACTGTAAACACGAAATTAGTACAAACAGTGGTTAATGAATTGCGAAATACCAACCAAGCTTACAAAGACAATGATAAGTTTGCTGATGCTCTTATAACCTTAAACACCGCGAGAAGCGCGCTCGCGGGCGCTATTTCCGAACTTGGCGGACCATTAGCCGTACCCCTCGAAGTGGTTGGCACAGTGGCGCAATGGGCATTTCAGACGGAATTGGCGTATTCCCTTGGGTATGTTTACACGGGGAAGGTGCCAGTAAAAGATTCATTCAAAAACCATTTACTTGTAATTTTTGCTGGGGGGGATTCTGCTAAAAAAGCTGTTAGGGATGCTGCAAAAGACGTAGCGGACGCAAAAGTAGAAAAAATGATGGACGATGCCAAGGATAAAATAACGGAAGCAATACTGGAATCAGAAGCTTTTAAGAAGATCAAGGCAAAAGTGATAGCCAAACTCACTGACAAATTGGGCGAAGAGTTCGTGAAAAAAGCGGGCAAAGTCATCACAAAAATAATTCCCATCGCTAACGTGGTTTACGGCGCCATTGACGCCGGGCTGGAAGCCAATAAATTTGGAAAGGAGGCGAGAGAATTTTATAAGCCCACCGTTACACCAGCACAATTCGAAGCTAAAGCGAAAGCGGAAGCGGACGCTAAAAAAGCAGTGGACGCTAAAAAAGCAGCAGAAACGGACGCTAAAAAGGCAGCGGACGCTAAAGTGAAAGCGGAAGCGGACATTAAAAAAGCCGCGGACGCTAAAGCAAAAGCGGCAGCGGACGCTAAAAAGGCAGCGGACGCTAAAGTGAAAGCGGAAGCAGACGCTAAAAAAGCAGCGGACGCTAAAGCTAAAGCGAAATCAGACGCTAAAGCAAAAGCGAAGGCAGAAGCAGACGCTAAAAAAGCAACTGACGCTAAAGTGAAAGCGGAAGCTGACATTAAAAAAGCAGGGGACGCTAAAGTGAAAGCGGAAGCTGACGCTAAAAAAGCAGGGGACGCTAAAGTGAAAGCGGAAGCTGACATTAAAAAAGCTGCGGACGCTAAAGCAAAAGCGGAAGCGGACGCTAAAAAAGCAGCGGACGCAATCAAAGCATTTAAATGATCGAATATGCGTCAGACCGCGCCGCTGTAAACAATCCAGTTGTATAGTGTTTTGAAACGAAAACTTTACATCTATAAATAATTTATATATTCATAAAACTTTCGTGTCCAGTGAGCGCGAAAAATTCTGTTTTCAGGTTTGCCGGTTGCGCTTTGCACAAAATCTGAAATCCCTTCTTGACCAGAGCGGTTGATTCTTATCAAAATATCAGAGTAACCTGAAATCACTCCGGGGGGTTCGCTTGCGAAGCTACTTTCCAATCCTGATAATGCTTGCCATCATCGGTGTTCTGCCGGTCGTCATACTGGTCTTGCAGAGATTGTTAAGCCCTGCCGTGCCCGGGGATGTCAAGTACGCGCCCTATGAATGCGGCCTCACCGTGACTACGGAAGCCCGTGAGAAATTCGGCGTCAAGTATTACCTGATAGCCGTAATTTTCCTGGTGTTCGACGTGGAAGTGGTGTTTCTGACGCCCTGGGCTATTCAGATGAAGGAGCTGGCTGTTTTTGGCCTTGTGGAGATGGGGCTGTTCCTGTTTTTACTGCTCTTTGGTTACGGCTATGTCTGGTCAAAGGGGGCGCTGTCATGGGAGTAATGGAAATGGAGGCCCTGGGCGTTACCGAGCCGACCCTGCTTGAACACGTGTTGATGCTCACCAGGGTAGAAAAGTTTATGAACTGGTCCCGCGCCACCAGCGTATGGCCCGTCACCTTTGGCCTTGCGTGCTGCGCCATTGAAATGATGGCTGCGGGCGCAAGCCGCTTTGACTTCGACCGCTTTGGCTCCGGCATCTTTCGCGCCAGCCCGAGACAGGCGGACTTGATGATCGTCGCCGGCACTGTTTCCTGCAAGATGGCGCCAATTTTAAAAAATGTCTGGGATCAAATGCCCGAGCCTAAGTGGGCGATAGCCCTGGGGTCTTGCGCCACCTGCGGCGGCCCTTTTGACAGCTATCACACCATTCAGGGCGTTGACAAAATAATTCCCGTGGATGTCTATATTCCCGGATGCCCCCCGCGCCCTGAGAGTTTATTGTATGGATTCATGAAATTGCAGGACAAGATTATGAGCAGCAGTCTTGCCGACAAGTATCGTGAACTTTTTGAACCTCCCGCCCAATCGCCCATTGAGTCTGTTGAGCCAATTGATTTGATTCATGAGGGATCACAATAATGTCACACGTACACGATCCCAAAGCAGCGCCAAACCGCAAGATAAATTTGCCTAAAACAGCGCCCGTACCCAGTCCCGGCGCACACGCCGCAGATGTAAAAGCAACCCAGGCGGCCGAAGAAGCCAAGTGGCAAAAGACCCTCGCTGACTATGAAATCGCCAGGGCAAACGCCATATCCGAAGGCAAGGAGCCGCCAAAGCCGCCAGTTCGTCACGCAGTTAAGGCCGACGCCCATGACATGCGGTGGCCCGTGCCGGTGGAAGCCCAGGACCCCGACCTGCACAGGTTAAGGGAGCTATTAGGCGGGGCCGTGGAAGAGTGCTTTGAACAGGCGGGGGAGCTGGTCTGCCAGGTAAAAAAAGAGGCCATACTCGACGCCCTGACCATATGCAACCAGGACGTTGCTCTGCGCTACGAGATGCTCGCCGACATGACGGCCACCCACTATCCGGGGGGCTGGGGCTTTAATTTTTCCATCGTATATCACTTGACGTGCATCAGGCGGCGCAAGCGGCTGCGGCTCAGGATACTCATTCTGGAGGGCTTTGAGCCTGAGAGCGCCACCCAGGTATATCCGGGCGCAAATTGGCTGGAGCGCGAGATTTACGACATGTTGGGCGTTCGCTTTGCAAACCACCCGGACATGACGCGCATCCTCTGCTCTGAAGAGTGGGAAGGCCATCCCCTGCGCAAGGATTACCCTGCCGTTGGCCTGGGGCAGCGCGACATTGATTGCCGTGAAGACCGCTCAGGCGTTTTGACGAGAAAAACGATGGAGGCCGCAGGCCACCTTGGTATCAACCTCAAGCCCCTCAAGGCTGAATAGTCCATCCCTCAAGGAGAGCAAAAATGTTCAAAAGTCAGGAGATGGAAATAAACATGGGTCCCCAGCACCCGTCAACCCACGGTGTGCTGCGCTTGAAGCTGCGACTGGATGGCGAAACCGTCAAGTACTGTTACCCGGTCATAGGTTACCTGCACAGAGGCATAGAAAAAATTTGCGAAAACAAGGCGTTTTTCCAGGGCCAGGTGTGGACAGACCGCCTGGACTATTGCTCGGCCATTTCAAACAACCTGGGTTGGGCGGAGGCCGTTGAAAAGCTGTTTGGAATAACCGTTCCAAGGCGCGCCCAGTATTTGCGCACCATGCTCAACGAACTCAACCGTCTCAACAGCCACTTGGTCTGGCTCGCCACCCACGCCATGGACATAGGCGCGCTGACGGTTTTTCTCTATTGTTTCAGGGACCGCGAAAAGATTTTGGATATATTTGAAGCCTTTTGCGGCTCCAGACTGACGACCACGGCAATGCGCATTGGCGGCCTGCTGGAGGATGTCCCCGAAGGCTTTGATAAAATGGTAAAGGACGCCCTCCACGCTGTAAGAACTGGCCTTGTGGAATACGAAACGCTTTTAAGCGAAAACCGGATATGGCTCAAGCGCACCGTCGGCGTTGCCAAATTAAACGCCGACGACTGCATGGCTTACGGCATCACAGGTCCCATGCTGCGAGCGGCGGGCATCGCTTACGACATAAGAAAGGCCCACCCTTACGCCGCCTACGGTGAAATGCAGTTTGACGTGCCAACCAGGCCGGAGGCCGACACCTACGCCAGGTACTTGGTGCGCCTGGAAGAAATGCGCCAGAGCGTCCGCATCATTGAACAGTGTCTGGAGGGTCTGCCCGAAGGCCCCGTGATGGCCAAAATTCCAAAGGTGCTCAAGTCAGAAGTCGGTGAGGTCTATCACCCGACGGAGGCCCCCAAGGGCGAGATAGGCTTTTACCTGGTCAGCGAAAAGGGAGGGGCCAACCCGTACCGCTTCCACGTCAGGGCGCCTGGATTCTTTAACGCTCAAGCCATTCCGTTGATGGTTCAGGACTCGCTTGTAGCCGACGTAATCGCCACTATTGGCACCCTGGACATAGTCCTGGGCGAGATTGACCGCTAGGAGGTTTGGATATATGCCCGAAATGACTTTAGTCCAAACTCTGCTGATCGCCTTTATACAGGCCATCCTGATAATCGTGTTTGTCTTCGTGGCGGTTCCCCTGACAATTTTTTCTGAGCGCAAAGTGCTGGGCTTCGTGCAGCAGCGCCTCGGCTCAACTCGCGTAGCGGGCAGGCTGGGGGGCATTACCGGGCTTATGAACAGGGGCATGTGGTGGATGGGAAAAATACCGATAGTCCACTACTTCAGAGGTCTGCCCGGTCTGGTGGGCGACATATTCAAGCTATTCATCAAAGAAGACGTCAAACCCGCCAAAGCCGACAGGCTCGTCTATCTGATTGCTCCTGCTATATCAATGGTGGCGGCGATGATGGTTTACGCCGTAGTCAGCTTTTATCCCGGGGTTTTGTTCACCATACCTTCCTGGGTTCCCATCATCGGCGGTCTGCCCGTCGCAGGGGCGATGGCCGACGTCAATGTTGGAATACTTATACTCCTGGGCATAGCCAGCGTTGGCGTTTATGGGATTGTACTGGGCGCCTGGGCGTCTAACTCCAAGTACCCCCTCCTGGGCGGACTGCGAAGCGCGGCCCAGATGGTCAGTTACGAAGTGCCTCTCACGCTAAGTTTGTTGGTTCCGGTTATCCTGGCGGGCAGCCTGAGTTTTGGCGAAATGACGAGGGGCGTCGCCACAGGCTCTTCACCCTGGGCCATTCCGTCCCTGGTGTTTGGCTTCTTTGTTTATATGACCTGCGGCTACGCTGAGGTCAACAGGCTGCCGTTTGACATGCCCGAAGCTGAAAACGAACTGGTAGCCGGTTTTCATACCGAATATTCGGGCATGAGATTCGGCCTGTTTTACTTAGCCGAGTACATCAACATGTCAGTCGTGGCGGCTATTGCCTCCGCCTTCTTTTTCGGCGGGCCGTGGCTTTTGCCCTTTGGCTTGCAGAGCTTTGTTCCCGAAGCCTGTTGGTGGATAGGGCAGCCCCACTGGTATATCTATGTGGCCAAGATATTTTTCTTTCTCTTTGTGTTCATTTGGGTGCGCGGCTCCTGGCCCCGCTACAGATACGACCAGATCATGGCTGTGGCCTGGAAGTATCTGATACCACTGGCGCTTGTAAATCTTGTCGTCGCGGGCCTTGTCCGCTACTTTGCATGAGGAGGAGCGGATGAAAAACTTCCTCAAAACCCTGATACCCGTAGAGCTTGCCAAGGGCCTGCTCCTGACGGGCAAGCGATTCATCCAGGTGATGTTCTCGGCTAACAGGGGCAAGTCAAAGCTGCATCTAGTTGATGAGTACCCGGAAGTTCCCGCCAAAGTGCAGCCGCGTTTTCGGGGGCGTCTCCAACTCCTCAAAGACGACCAGGGTGAAATTATTTGCGTGTGCTGTAACGCCTGCGTAAAGGCGTGTCCCACAAACGCCATACAAATTGTTCCGGGCAAAAAAGAGGGCCGCAAGACCCGCGTTCCCGCCAGCTACGGCTTTGAGATGGAGCGTTGCGTTTTTTGCGGCTTCTGCGTTGAAAGCTGCACATTTAACGCCATCGCGTTAAATCACCAGTTTGAGCTGGCCGTCTATAACAGGGAAGACATGGCGCTGGGATTGGGCGGGGTTTTTCAGTCAATAGACAAGCCCAGCCCCGTCGCCAAATTCTCCTATTCGGGCGAGGAGTGAAATGTTCACAGAAATAATAGAAATCTTAGACCGATTCCTTTCCTTTTTTGAACAATCCCTTGCCTTCCTGGGTCATCACCTGTTTTTGATTTTTGGGCTTTTAGCCATAGTCGCCTCGGTCACTATGGTGTTTGCCAAAAACGCCGTTCATAGTGTGCTGGCCTTTTTGGCCACCATGATCTGCACAGCCGCCTGCTACTTTACGCTGCAGGCCGAATTTCTGGCCGTGGCCCAATTACTCGTTTATGCCGGCGGCATAGTGGTGCTGTTTCTCTTTGTGGTCATGCTGGTGGAGCTATCCAGGTTTAAAGAGAACAGACTATTTCAAAGGCAGACGCCCCTTGCGATGTTTGTCGTTTTGCTTGGGGTCGTCGGCTTTTTGACGATGTTCCGCCGGCTCATATTTGCCCCAAGCGCGTCCGAGGCCCTTACGTTAAGTCCCGAACTAGCCGAGGGGCTGGACGTAGCCGGTCAAAACGCCCAGGCCATCAGCCGGGGGATGTTCACGGGCTACCTGCTGCCCTTTGAAACGATGTCGGTGATATTGCTCATCGCCCTTATAGGCGCGGTTGTGCTGGCCAAGCAGGAGAGGGTGTGATTATGGTTTCTATGAATACCGTTCTATTTATCTCCTTCACGCTCTTTTCAATAGGCGTGCTGGGCGTATTGATACGCAGAAACGCGCTGATAATACTCATGTGCGTCGAACTCATGCTGAACGCCGCCAATATCAATTTAATCGCCTTTGCGCGGCACAGCGGCACGGTGGCGGGACAGGCTTTCGCGCTATTGGTCATGGGGCTTGCCGCAGCGGAAGTGGCTATCGGCCTTGCGCTGGTGGTCTCCCTCTACCGCAAAAAAGACACCGTCCAGGTTGACGACATTAACTTGTTGAAGGGATGAGCATGGAAAGTTCAATTTTATGGTTGATCCCCTTTTTACCGGCCTTTGGCGCGCTGATTAACGGCATAACCGGACGCTGGCTTCGCAAGACCAAAATTGTTGACTGCGTAGCCCTCGGCTCTGTAGGCATTTCTTTTTTGCTCTCTGTGTTTTTCTTCATCTGGCTCCTCGCCCTGGAACCATCCCAAAGGGTCGTCACACAAAGCCTTTGGGTTTGGTTTGATTTGGGCGGCGCTAATGTGCTGGGCGGCCTTTCGCAAAACGTGATGGAATGGGCCTACAGGGCCGATACGCTATCTATAGCCATGGCTCTTCTCGTTAGCGGCGCGGGCTTTTTGATTCACCTGTTCAGCACGGGCTATATGTCCGAAGAGCGCAGCGACGGCAGATACTACCGCTTCATGGCCTACATGAACCTGTTTATGTTCTCCATGCTCAACCTGGTTCTCGGCAACAACATCATGATGATGTTTTTGGGGTGGGAAGGCGTGGGGCTTTGTTCCTATCTCTTAATAGGCTTTTACTTTGATAAGGACTTTGCCGCCATCGCGGGCAAAAAAGCATTTGTAGTCAACCGCGTTGGCGACTTTGGGTTTTTAATAGGCTTTTTCCTGCTGTTCATGATATTCGGCAGCGTTGACTACAACACGATGATGGGTCTGACCAGAGATGTGCTGGCTCAATCGGAAATAACCCTGTTCGGCGTCACGTGCGCTGCAACCTGGTGGTTCAATCTGGTTGGCATTTGCCTCTTTATAGGCGCTTGCGGAAAGTCAGCCCAGATACCGCTGTATGTGTGGCTGCCCGACGCCATGGCCGGGCCTACCCCCGTCAGCGCGCTGATCCACGCCGCCACTATGGTGACCAGCGGCCTTTACATGGTTTGCAGGATGAATTTCATCTATGTAAACGCCGAAACGGCCCTGGCAGTGATTTTAGCCGTAGGCGCGCTGACGGCCTTCGTCAGCGCGACCATGGGTCTGGCCCAGTACGACATCAAAAAGGTACTGGCCTATTCCACCGTTTCACAACTGGGTTTCATGTTCATGGGCATGGGGGCGGGGGCTTTTTCCGCCGGCCTGTTCCATGTATTCACCCACGCATTCTTTAAGGCCGCCCTGTTCCTCGGCGCGGGGGCGGTGATAGTGGCCTGTCATCACGAGCAGGACATGCGCAACATGGGTGGGTTGCGTAAATACATGCCCATCACGTTTATTTCCATGGGCGTGGCTACGCTGGCCATTTGCGGGATTTTCCCCTTTTCGGGGTATTTCTCCAAAGACGACATACTCTGGAAGGTCTTTGAGGGCTGGTACAACCACGGACACTACGACGGCCCCATGCTCAATCTGACTGCCTGGATACTCGGAATGCTGGGCGCTTTCTGCACGGCTTTCTATATGACCAGGCTGATGGTGATGACATTCTGGGGCGATTTCCGGGGCGCCGGAGACGACCCCCACGGCCTGCGCGCCCCAGCCGCAGCGCAGCATAATGCACATGACGGTCACGACGGTCACGACGGTCATGACGCTCATGACGCTCACAGTCATCACGGTCACGGTCATCACTCCCACGGTCATGGCCAGCACGCACACGGTCATCACGCGCAGGCGGATAATCACCACGGCCATAGCCAGCACGATGCCCGCGGTTACGACGGATACAGCAGCCACGGCGCGCATGGCGAACATCCGGATCGCAACGAACACCATGAGCAGCATGAACAACATGATTCTCATGGGCCGCGTGAAGTTTCGTGGAACATGTGGCTGCCCGTGGCGATACTGGCAGGACTGGCCCTTATTGGCGGCTTCCTGAATGTTCCGCACAGTCTGCATTTTCTGGGCGATTCGCACTTCAGCGACTGGCTCCATCCGTTGATGTTCCAGCGCGAAGCGGCCCACGGCGCTAACCACGCCGTACCCGCCATTGAATACCTGTTGCAGATATTCGCGGTTCTATGGGCGCTGATGGCTATTTTTCTGGCCTGGTGGATTTACAAGATGGATCCCGCCTGGTCAAAGGCCAAGGCGTTTGTGGCCATGTTCCCTGGCCTTTATCGCTGGGTTCACAACAAGTACTTTGTTGATGAATTTTATGATCTGGTCATAGTCAACCCCTGCAAGCGGCTCTCCGCCCAGCTTTGGGCCTTTGACGCCTGGGTCGTTGACGGCATGGTGAATGGCGCGGCCCGTTTTTCAGTGCTCGCGGGGCGCTTTACCTTTTGGATTGACCTGCGGATTGTTGACGGCTTAGTCAACGCCGCCGCCTGGATACTTCAGCAGATCGCCCTGTTCTTCCGCGCCATACAGAGCGGGCGCGTTCAGCACTACGCCTTTGTAATGTTTCTCGGTTTTCTGACTTTCGCCTTCTGGCGTTTCCTGGTTTAGATTTTAGACGTCCCTTGGAGTCCACATGCCTATGATCCCCTGGTTTAACAACCTCCCGCTTTGGGTCACGGCGGTCCCGCTTCTGGGCGCGCTGGCACTGCTCTTTGTACCCAAGGCCAAGCGCCGGGTATTTGAATTGGGCGCGCTCGCCATCGCGTTGCTTGATTTTATTCTGTGCGTCCCGCTCTGGTTCCAGTACGACCGCTCCACGGCGGCCGTCCAGTGGGTGACGCAAATGGACTGGATACCCTCCATCGGCGTCAAGTTCAGCATCGGCATGGACGGCATCAGCTTAGTGCTATTCCTGCTGACCACCTTCATCGGAGCTATAGCCGTCTGGTGTTCATTCACGGCCATCACGGAGCGTTTCAAGGAATTTTATATCTGGCTTTTGGTCATGCAGTTCACCATGCTGGGCGTCTTTATCTGCCAGGACATGTTCTTGTTCTATCTGTTCTGGGAAATAATGCTCGTCCCCATGTACTTCCTGATAGCCATCTGGGGCGGGCCGCAAAAGCTCTACGCCGCCATCAAGCTGTTCCTCTATACCCTGGCGGGCGGCGTGCTTATGCTGGTTGGTATTCTGGCTATATATTTCCTGCAGTATAAGACGACCGGCACGTACGACCTCAGCATAGCCTCCTTCCACAACATGGCCGGGGCTATTTCCCAGCAGACCCAAGCCTTTCAGGTGCTTTTGTGCCTGTCGTTCTTCCTGGGCTTTGCGATAAAGGTTCCCATGTTCCCGTTCCACACCTGGCTGCCCGACGCCCACGTCCAGGCGCCGACGGCGGGTTCGGTCATACTGGCCGGTATCCTGCTGAAAATGGGGACATACGGCTTCGTCCGCTTCCTGCTGCCCATCTTCCCTGATATTTTGCCAACGCTGATGCCCTGGTTCCTCACGCTCACGATAATAGGCGTCGTCTATGGCGCGCTGGTGGCGATGATACAGAAGGACATGAAAAAACTCGTCGCCTACAGCTCCGTGAGCCACCTGGGGCTGTGTATGCTGGGGCTTTTCGCCCTCAATCCAAACGGAATCATGGGCGGCATGTTCCAGATGATCAACCACGGCATTTCCACGTCTGGACTATTCCTTATCGTAGGCATCGTCTATGAGCGCCGCCACGTCCGCATGATAGCCGACTTCGGCGGCCTGAGCAAAAACATGCCCATATACGCCACGGTGTTCATGATAATGACCATGAGTTCCATCGGACTGCCAGGCTTAAATGGCTTCATAGGCGAGTTCGCCATCTTGCAGGGCGCCTTCCAGGCCAAGCCCTGGTGGGCGGTTGTGGCCACCAGCGGGATAATCCTTGGAGCGGCCTACATGCTGTGGCTCTACCAGCGCGTCATGTTCGGCAAGTTGGACGACATCAACGCGAACATGAAAGACCTCAACGCCAGAGAGATAGCCTACTTTGCCCCCCTGGTGCTGGCCTGCTTCTGGATTGGTCTGAGGCCAGCCCCAATCATGAAAGTGCTTGAAAAGCCCATCGAAAATTTGGTAATGCAGATAAATCCTGACTTTTACAAGGGTCAGGACTTGGAACAAATCAAAGCCGATGCCGCCCAACTGGGCATCGGGGCCATGGAAGCGCCCGAGCGCGAGGATGACGTGGAAGTCCCCATCCAATACCCGTACCAGCAGGATGAAGACGAAATAGGGGAAGCCCCCCAGACCCAGGAGGAGAGCCTGGACGACGACGGTGAAGCCGGGTCAGGAGGCCGCTGATGCCCTTTGCCCAAGCCCTCTGGGAGTCTCTGGCCCGGGATAGCCGGCTGGTCACGCCGGTAATCCTCCTTTGGCTGGCCGGAACCCTTATGTTGTGGCCCCTTGGTTCATTGCTCCTCAAGAGGATGCCAAAGGATCGCTGGGCCTTCTTTACGGTAGCCATACTGCTGCTTTCAGGCTGGTTTGTTATAAATACCCCAAACGCCATAGGCTTTGCGGATATGTTTCGCGTTGACGGCGTCACGAAAGGTTTTCAGATATTGTGCATAGCCGCGGGAATACTGACCGTGGCCCTCGGACGCCAGCAACTCGGCGCGCTAAAAGAACACAGCGTCGAATACTACTCGCTGATAATATTTTCCATCAGCGGCATGTTGCTCCTCGTTGGCGCTACAGACCTGGTTTCAATATACTTTGCCGTGGAACTCATGGCCCTGTGCGTCTATATACTGGTTGGCTATTTGAGAACCCAGGAGCGCGCCGTCGAGGCGTCCATCAAATACTTCCTGCTCGGCGCGTTCAGCAGCGGCATACTTCTCTTTGGCATTTCGCTGATATTTGCCGCCACGGGCGGGACCACCACCAACCTGGAGCGTCTCGGCCAGGCTATAGCTCTGGCGCCCGGCAATCAGGACCTGTTGGTGTTCAGCGGCGTGCTGATGGTCTTGATAGGCTTTGCCTTCAAGGTTGCGGCCGTGCCGTTTCACATGTGGAGTCCCGACGCTTACGAAGGCGCGCCGACGCCCGTCACGGCCTTTATGTCAATGGCCCCCAAGGCCGCCGCCCTCGCCGCTTTCATAAGGATATTTGGTACCGGCTTCAACGGCGTCGCCGAAAACTGGATCGCGCCGTTATCGTTTATTGCGGCGGCGAGCATGATACTAGGCAACATAGCCGCCTTTAAGCAACAGAGCATCAAGAGAATGCTGGCCTATTCGTCAATCGGTCACGTAGGCTACATGCTGCTCGGCGTACTGGCGATGGACTCACAGGCGGGAGCGCAGGCCGTCTGGTTTTACATGATGACATATCTCTTTATGCAGGCCGGCGCTTTCGCCATAGTGATTTACCTGCAAGGCGCAAACGAGGGCGAGAGGATAGAAGATTTTAAGGGCCTCGCCAAACGACGCCCCCTGCTGGCTTTCGCCATGATGGTCTTCATGCTCAGTTTGGCCGGCATACCCCCCCTGCTTGGATTTTTCAGCAAGTTCTACCTGTTCAGGCTCGCCATCATTGAGGGGTATATAACGCTGACCGTCATAGCCCTGCTGACCAGCGCCGCCGCCGCTTACTACTACCTGAACGTGGTAGCCCAAATGTACTTCAAAGAGCCAGGCGAAGCCGCGCCCCCGCCCGTTTGTATCTGCACAAAAGCCATAGTCGCGCTGTGCAGCGCCGTACTCCTGGTAGGCACCGCCTTCGGCCCCTGGATCATGGATTGGGTTGGGAAAATTGTGTGGGGGTGAGTTATTCCGCTGCCAAATAAAAAAGATTTACAAACGGCTATATAGTTGAGTAAGTACCTCAGGGTGTGGCGATGATTCAAGCGTTTCAAAACATGGTTCCCAAGATCGGCCAAAGGGTATTGGTTACGCCAGACGCTATTGTCATCGGGGATGTAACCGTCGGAGACGATTCAGGTATTTGGTTCCAGTGCGTCATCCGGGGGGACGTGAATTGGATTGAAATAGGCGCTCGCGTGAATATCCAGGACAAATGCTGCCTGCACGTGACAAATGAAACATGGCCGCTGCTGATAGAAGACGAAGTCAGCGTGGCCCACAACGTGATGCTCCACGGATGCACTATTCGAAAGGGAGCGCTGGTGGGCATGAGCAGTACGGTCATGGACGGCGCGGAGATAGGCGAAGGCTGCCTGGTCGCCGCCGGATCGTTGGTCAAGGAAGGTTTTAAGGCCCCGCCAAACACGTTGGTCGCCGGATGGCCGGCGGTGGTGAAGGGCGAAGTTAATCAGACCCAAAAGAGAATAACCGCAAATATCTGGCCGCGCTACGTCGGCTATAAAGACCTATACGTGGAGGAAGGGTGGGAATACGCCCCTTCCAACGCCGATACCCATGAAGCGCCGGGATTCCCGAGAAATTAGCCGATTGTAGTCAACGCGCCTGGAGTGTGAAACGAAAATGCGTGCGTGCGTCTGCGTCACTTGTTGTCCTCAGCGACGCCGCTCCCGGCGATTGACGTCGGCTATAACCCTGTTCAGCGCAACTTGACGCCATGAGTGCGACATGAGTATTTTTCTGCTTTTAGTTGTACTGGCGATTGGCGCCGCCCTTGGGTGGGTTTTTCGCGATGTCGGCGCGCTGGCGGCTATGGTTCGCCGCCTGACACGGGTTTCGCTGTGGGCGCTGTTAGGGGCGATGGGCGCTAAACTTGCGGAGCAGCGCGCCTTTTTAAGCGGCGACCTGAATATTTTTTTTGCCGCCGCTGGCTCCAGCCTGGCGCTGACTCTTGTATTCGCCCTGGTTTTCTGGGCGGCGGGCTTTTTTGTGGGGAATGGCGTTACTGAAAGCCAGGCCCCAGGCCAGCCGGATGCTAATTTGGTAACGGACGACAAAACCGGCGGCGCATTTAAGGGGCTTCTGTCCGTGGCAATGAACGGCGGCTGCATTTTAATCGGCTTTTTGCTGTTTTGCCTATTGCCCGAAAGCTGCGCGACAGGGTTTCCCATAGACGCGTTCACCGGCTGGCTGTTGCGGGCGCTGCTATGCTTTATTGGCTTCGATTTGGGCTTTGAACTGCATCGCTTGGACCTGCGGCGTTTAACCCCGGGCCTCGCACTCGCGCCCTTTCTGAATATTGCGCTGAGTTTGGCGACGGGGCTGTTGTTTGGCCTGTTGTCCGGCCTGGGAGCGCGGGATGGCGCGCTTCTCACCGCAGGCATGGGCTGGTACAGCCTATCGTCTGTGCTGCTCGCCGAGCGCGGCATGATGGCGATTTCCATGCTGTCCTTCATCCATAACGTATTCCGCGAGTTGCTGGCCATACTCAGCGCGCCCCTGGCCGCCAGGCTGTCGCCGCTGCTGCCCGTCTATCTGGGCGGGGCAACGAGCATGGACGTGCTGCTCCCCTTCGTACAGCGTTACTGCGGCAAGGAATACACTCTGGTGTCTTTTTACTCAGGCGTTATATGCAGCGCCGCCGTTATGCCCCTCGTGAAGATTATCGCGGGGTAAATATAGCAGTTTTGGCTTTCGTAGTCCAAGAGCAAGGTGTTAATGATTGGAATAGAGATTGCGAGTATGGACTACCATTTGTGAAATTGCTATATATAGCATTTCCGGTTCAAAACCGCGTTTCGCAACCAGGGATGTTGGTGATGCCGCATTCGCGGTTTTGAGCCGGAAAGCAGCGCAGTGCGCCTTAGTTTGTATTTTTATTCCATTTCTACATAGAATGTGCCATTTTATTTGAAGATGAGAATTACGCCGCGTTTGAGCCTATCAATGTAACTTGCGCTATTTCAAAAAGAAAGTGATGTCGTGCTTTTAAAACAACTTTCTACTTCAAGATTGCGGAACGCAATTTTGAAGCAGAAATGGAATAACAACGCTAATATTTAGGGGAATCGCTATATTTTAAGGCTTACCCCCATTCTTAACAATTTGCAATGCGTCGAAAAGTTCAACCGTATCACAAATGCTTTGATGATATTTTTTAGGCAATGTAAAATCAACATTTCCAGTACTACCTGAAAGTCGTATTCTCATCTCCTTTTGTGGGTGTGAAGCAATCAGACGCACAAGTGAATTGTCAAGGAAAGCAAAGGTTGTAAGTTCACAAATATTTCTGCCAAGCGATGTATAGTGAGAATCAGCCATGATGCTCTTAAAGCTTGTGACTTCATCATCAATTATAACAATAATGCTATTAGGGCGAATTGCTTTTTGAGTATGTATCGACACTACAAAAATATGGTCACCAGCTATTCCTGCATGAAGTACCGGAAAAACCAATGATACGCTATCTTTGTGAATATAAGTAGTTGTTTTAGTGAATTCATCTGTCGAGATTTTGAAATTTTTCTTAAGTTTCTCAATCTTTGTTTTTGCGGCTTCAACATCATCAGCGGCTTTAATGTCTTCCGTTGCGGGTTTTATAGAATCTTTGGCAATTGCCGCTAAATCCTGGGGTTCCCTTGCCGCCTCTCTGATTGCCCTTAATCTTTGTTCGTGTTCCCTTGCTTCCCTTTCTCTCTCGGCTTGCGCTCTTGCTTCATTTTCCCTGGCAGCCTGTTCCTTGATTCTGCGCTCCCTGTCCGCCTGTTCTTGCTGTTCTCTCAGCTTCCTTTCAGCCAGCTCTTTAATGGCCTGTTCCCTGGCCTGGGCCTCCCTTGGATTTTCAACACCCAGCAGCTTCATGGCCGCCCGTTCAATGGCGCTCTTTATTTCGATGGCGGAGTTGGTTTCTATTATCTCGGTGGCGGAAGCGACCACTTCGCTAGACTCTACGTTTATAAACGAACATTTAGCAAGAAAAACACCTTCTTCTTGCAGCAACTCCGACACGCATACAATATCCGCCTGGAGCATTTTGCCTATTTCTTTTACCTGATTGTTATCAACCAGCCCATTTTTCGCAAAAGCGTACTCTGTTAAAATTTGGGCAATGCGAACCCTGTCAACAACTCTGTATTTTTTACTCCGCACAATGTGTTCTTCCAGCGTCCCCGTGACGGCCATTTTAACTATTGAAGACACATTCTGGTTGCTAACAGGGTCTAATACAGCCACGAGGAGCTGTTGATCCTGGGCGGCAAGCGTGACGCAGAACAGCGCGCCAAAATACAAGAAGATTTTTTTGAGTTTGTGCTGAATGATTAACACTAATCGCCGCCTTTCTCCGTACGTGTATTTGCTCTATTGTTTGATACATTTTCGATAAATGATGAACAATGCTCTTTTACCCAATCCCAAACCGGCGCTTTCAATTCCCCAGGATAATCTAAGCTAAAGTCCGGTAAGCCGACTAACAAACTCAATTCCGGCAGGTCTCTCCCGTCCTTGTATGTGTATTTTCCTTCGGCAACATAGCAATTAGATTTTCTGCCTCTATTTTTAACATCGATTGAGATTGTCTCATTTTTGTTTTCCACGAACCCCAAGATGCGTTTAATAATAGTGTATGCGGTATTGTTTATTGCGATAATAAACTTTGGTTTTACTAATTCTAGTATCTCTTTATGCACTCGCCAATGAACATTTTTATAGGTATCTCTTAGTTCCATAGATTTATTTCTACTATGTTCTTTTGTTAAGTTATTTAAGCATGTAAGCGTCAATTCGTTTAACCATTTATTATGTAAATTGATATTGCCACTACGAACAAAAAACAAATTTGACGCACACACTTTACGAGGACAAATATCAATTACTTTGCATAGACTCTGCACATTGCGCTGATAGCGAGAACTCCCGGGCGGAATATTACACCAGGGCGGCCATATTTCATCCAAATAGGCATTATAAGGTTTGGGGCTGCGGCCCCACTTACGGATATCTGTAATCAAAGAATCAGAATAATATTCGGGATGTTTATCAGGATCGCCAGCGGGATTGTGACCGAGGATATAAAAATCTCTTTCTTTATCCAAAGTAAAAAGCTCGCTGTATAAAAAACGTCCGGGAGCGTGCAGGACGCATTTCGGCAAAGAGCACAGAGCCTTGTAAAGCTGTTTATACTTGGCCAAGGGAATATTTTCGGGTTGTGTTATCATTCAATCTCCTGTTGTTCTGATCTTTTTACAATTTGCAATGCGTCGTATAGTTCAAGTGTTTCAATAATTACTTCAACCATTTCCTTGATATGTTTAATGTACCACTTCCAGTATCGCTTATTTTTAGGAATGTCAGGAATAATATAATCTGTGGTCTTACCATTTTCTCCTAAATATCTTCTACTAATTCCATCTTGATTTATCTCTTTTGCGTGTGAAGCAATGTGACGTAAAAGTGAATCATCAGGAAAGGCAAATATAGTCTCATACCGAAGAATGAATTGATGACCGTATAATCCATAGTATTCCTTTACGGGTGTTGTTTTAGCGATTATGCTCTTATAGGTAGTGACTGTATCCCCAATCTTGATTGTAATAGTATCTGGATAGGTTGCCTCAGAAATCAGTGTTCTAACAAAAAGATCACCATCACGTATTTCAGGAGAAATAAGACCTTTAGCTGGAACCCATTGATAACTAATTTCTTTTTTAGGCATGTACGTGGTCCGATTAGTAAATTCATCTGTTTCGATCTTAAATCGGCTTTTGAGCCTTTCAATTGTTTTTTTTGCAGCCTCAACATCATCATCGGCTATCTTCTCAACTGCTTGCGCCTCTACTCCTCTTGGTTTTGCAGCCGTGTTGCCGGCAGCTAACAATGGCATGCATAGCATTGCGAATATGCTCGCCGTGATTACTAGGTTTTTTTGATTGGTCATGTTGACCTCCATGTGAAAGTGTTTTGTGACAGCGCCCTATAGACGCATTCCGGGGATTTTTCCCGATTCATGGGTTCATCGGCGCAACCGCATGGCCGCCGACAAAAAAACAGCCTTGCCGGAATCGCTTCCGAAGCGGCTATGTATTGAGCTACAGATGAATAAGCGGCTGAATCAGCCCAACTTATTTTGCGTTGTTTTTTAAGCTGTTGAATCAAACGCATAACTTCAGCACTTACCCTTCTTCTTAATTGCTTGAATGTATCGCCTGTTGGAAATCCGGAGTATAATCAACCATCTCAGCCTTTAACGCAACACGCGAGAGGTGACGAGGGGCGGCATTTTTGTTAGTGCCGAGGCAATACAGATTTGTTCGTTCAGCAAGAAAAGAAGCAACTTTTGCAGCCTGTCCCCGGAAAGCTCTATCGTCTCCCCACCCACACAAGACCTTATCTACACCCTTTAACATGGTTGATATGTGTTCATTATTTTCTGAGGCAACCGGGTCTGGGACAGTCCGTAATTTATCAAAGTTTTTTGCAATATACGCGAATAGGTTGGTCACGATTATTCCGCCAAATCCGAATTTTTCCGCGAGTTGAACACAAATATGGATGGTGCGGTCATCGTTGATTTCATCGGCATTACTTGGATTGCGCATCACAATTCCCAATTTGGGTTTTTTGGTATCCCATTCCCGAACCAGTGAATACCGGTATTTTCTACATTCAGAAAAAACCGCATCGCTTTTTGTGTATTTCATTTGTTCTCCTCCGTTTGGCTTGCAGGTGAAGCCGGTTGTGTTTTTTGACTTCCCGGATCTATTGCGGGTAATCCTTTTCATAGGCAAACCTCCTTGCGGCAAGCAAAAAGCGCCCATGACAAAAAAAGACCACCGGGGTTTAACCGGTGGTCATAAATAATACATTGATGTTTTAGACTAAGCG
>JAISSN010000131.1 GCA_031273105.1 Holophagales bacterium
TCATCCATAGGCGCTGGCGTCGGCTCATCTGTCAGCGCCGGGGTCGGATCAACGATGGCGGTTTCCGATTGTGCTGACAGGTCGTCGTCGCTGATAGCCAGGCCCAGGTCGTCCGCCAGTGCGGGGGCTGGAGGCTCAATGACTTCGGCTTCCGGTGGTGATAATAGGTTGTCGTCGCTGATAGACAGGCCCAGGTCGTCCGCCATGGCAGGAGCTGGCTCAATGACTTCGGCTTCCGGTTGTGCTGACAGGTCGTCGTCGCTGACAACCGGCGCCAGATCTGAAGGAGTTTCGCCAACGGGTTCTATGGCTAAAGCGAAAGGCGGAGAAGAGGCGGAATCTTCATTGATACCCAACAGTCGTGAAACTGTTTCCTCCACGCCAAAATCAAGCCCGCAGCGAAAGCAGCGGACGCGTTTGACGCCCTGGGTTACGCGTTCAGGCCGCAGGCTGTACTTGGTTGAACAATTTGGACACTTTATAACTTCTGGCACCATCGCCTCCAACGATAGAGCATTGTACGATACTTGATTCAATCGCCCATGACGCTGCCCATGTTGAATATCGGCATGTACATGGAAACTACGATGAAGCCGATGACGCCGCCGAGTATGGCGATAATCATCGGCTCCATGAGCGACGTGAGCGCCGCCACAGCGTTGTCAACTTCATCGTCATAAAAATCAGCGACCTTGGCGAGCATTGCGTCCAGGGCGCCGGTAGCTTCGCCCACGCCGACCATCTGGACAACCATGGGAGGAAACACCTTGGTTTCAGCGAGGGGCGCGGCTATGTTGCGTCCTTGTTCCACAGCGTCGCGGCACGTCAAAATCGCGTTTTGAATAACTTGGTTCCCCGCCGTCCTGGCGGTGATGTCCATCCCCTCCAGTATTGGCACGCCGGAACTGATCAACGTCCCAAGCGTGCGGCAGAACCTGGCGACGGCCACCTTGCGCAAAATATCCCCAAGCACCGGCAGTTTTAAATATATGCCGTCTATTTGCAACTTTCCCGCTGTTGTTTTGTAGTACTGGCGGTACAAAATTGTTATTGCGACTATGACTATCGCCACAAGCCAACCATAGTCAACCAGCGCCTTGGAAATGGCTATACACACTTTTGTCGGCGCCGGAAGGCCCGTCCCAACGCCGTCGTACATTTCAGTAAACGTGGGAATGACCTTGATCATGATGATATACACCACAATAGCGGCAATGGTAATAACCGCTATGGGGTACGTCATGGCGCCCTTGACTTTTCCTGTCAGCTTAACGGCCTTTTCAATGTAGGTGGAAAGCCTTTGAAGGATGACGTCTAAAATACCGCCCACCTCGCCTGCGCCAACCATGTTCACGTAAAGGTCGTTAAACGCTTTCGGGTGCTTAGAGAGGGCGGCCTGCAGGGTTGCCCCCTGCTCAACGTCTTGGCGGACTTCTTCTATAATGCTCTTAAATTTTTTATCATCCTGCTGGGCGGCCAGAATTTCCAAACACTGCACCAGGGGCAGGCCGGCGTCAATCATCACGCTGAATTGCCTGGTGAATATGGCCAGCGTCTTTGGTTTGACTTTTCCGCCAAATCCAGCGCCCGATTTAGCCGTCTGGGATTGAATCGAAAATATTTTAATATTGTTGCGCTGCAGAGCTTTGACGGCGGCTTCTTTATTGTCAGCTACAATGACGCCTTCCTGTGTATCACCGAGTCTGTTTTTTCCTTTCCAGGCGAATGCAGGCATTGTTACCTCGATTCCAATTGATTTAAGAATACTTGATGTTAGGGTTGCGGCCAGTCGCTAACGATGAGGGCGAAGGAACATTTTCTTTTGTTTGGCCAGAACCGCCCAGCGTCCCTACGCCCCGATTGATTAACTCCAGGAGTTCATCGCGATTGCCCGAATAGGCAAGGGCCGTGTCATGGCTGATGTCGCCTTTCATGACAAGATCGGACAAGCTCTGATTCAGCGTCTGCATTCCATGCTTGCCCTGACCGGCCTGCATCGCGCCGTACATTTGATGGAGCTTGTCTTCACGTATTAAATTCCTGATGGCTGGGGTGGGGATGAGAATTTCCAAAGCGATGACGCGGCCTTTGCCCGAGGCCTTTGGAATAAGATTCTGACAAACAACGCCTTCGATTACCATCGAAAGCTGGGCGCGGACCTGTGACTGTTGGTGGGCCGGAAACACGTCAATTATCCGCGAAATTGTTTGAACAGCGGAATTGGTGTGCAGGGTGCCAAAGGCCAGGTGTCCCGTATCGGCGATGGTCAGTGCTGCTTCAATCGTTTCAAGGTCGCGCATTTCGCCAATCAGGACAACGTCGGGGTCTTGTCTCAGCGCGGAGCGCAGGGCTTTTTTGAAACTGCGTGTGTCAGCGTTTAACTCGCGTTGATTTACAAGGCTCTTTTTGTGCTTGTGGACATATTCGACAGGGTCTTCGATGGTCAGTATATGACAGGCTTCCTCCCTGTTGATTTTGTCAATCATGGAGGCCAGGGTTGTTGATTTGCCGCTGCCCGTCACGCCGGTTACGAGTACCAGCCCCCTTGGCTTTCCGCAGAGAGATTGAACAGCGGGCGGCAGTCCGAGTTCATCCATCGAGCGAACCGTTTCGGGGATAGTTCTGATAGCGGCGGCGGTTGCGCCCCTCTGATTAAAAACGTTGGCGCGGAAGCGGGCGACGCTTTGCAGCCCAAAAGAAAAATCCACTTCCAGCTCTTCTTCCAGGCGCAGCTTTTGCAAATCGGTCATCACGCTATAGCAGAGCCAGCGGGTTTGAGCCGCGTTGGTGGGAGGCAGCTTTAATGGGACCAAATTGCCGTCAATGCGAATCTGGGGCGCGCTGTCCGTGGTTATGTGCAGGTCTGTCCCCCCATACTCCACCATAGTCCTTAGCAACTGCTGCATAGAAACCGCGTAATTTGCAGAAGGTTCAGACATGACTTTCCTTAGACGCTATGGCCGTTTGCGCGAATGCGCAATATGCGTTTTTGTTTTGTCTTTCAATCGCGTAATAAATAATCATAAGACCGTTTCGCGGATAATTTCTTCCATGGTAGTGACGCCATCCAGGACTTTACGGCATCCAGAGCGTCTGAGGGTAATCATGCCCTCCTTGACGCCCTGCTCCCGCAATTCTATTGCCGACGCCCCCGTGAGGATCATGTCTTTCAGAGTCTCTGAAATTTCCAGGGCTTCGTACAGCCCAACCCGTCCCTTATAGCCCCTTTTGCCGCAGGTTTCGCAACCCTTGCCCTTCATGACGGTTATGCCTTTATTAACTTCTCCCGTCGTGAAACCGACCTTAAGGAGCGATTCTGGGGGAGGCTGGTGCGGATCGGGCGCTTTGCATTTAGCGCATATCCTTCTGACCAGGCGCTGGGCGCAAATGATGTTTACGGATGTCGCCACCAAAAACGGCTCGATGCCCATATTCATGAGCCTGGTGATGGTTGACGGGGCGTCGTTTGTGTGCAGCGTCGAAAGCACCAGGTGGCCCGTCAGGGAGGCTTTGATGGCGATTTCAGCCGTTTCAAAGTCGCGGATTTCGCCCACCAGGATAATATTCGGGTCCTGACGCAGGAATGAGCGCAGCGCCGCAGCGAAGTTCAAACCAATTTGGTCCTTCATCTGAACCTGATTGATGCCCGCAAAGTTGAACTCAACCGGGTCTTCAGCGGTCATAATGTTTACGTCTTCGGTGTTGAGGCTGGCGATAGAGCTATAGAGCGTATTGGTTTTGCCCGAACCCGTGGGGCCTGTCACCAGCACCATTCCGTAGGGCTTTGCTATCTGGCGGTTCCACATCGCTAAGCTCTCAGGCTCAAACCCCAGCTTTGTCAAGTCCAGCATCAATTTTTCGCTGTCCAGCAACCGCAGGACAATTTTTTCGCCAAAAAGCGTGGGCAGGACAGACACGCGATAGTCAATGACTTTAATAGTCCCGCTCAAATTAACGCGGAGTTTAATGCGCCCGTCCTGGGGCAGGCGCCTTTCGGCGATGTTGAGCTTGGAGAGAATTTTTACGCGGCTTAATATCGGGTCTTTCAATTTAATATTTGGCCTCATCACCTCTTGCAACAGGCCGTCTATCCGATAGCGGATGCGCATGTGTTTTTCGTATGGCTCTATGTGAATGTCTGAGGCGCCCTTGCGTATGGCGTCTATGAGAACCATGTTTACCAGCCTCACTACGGGGGCGTCCTCGCTGCCCTTCATAAGAGAATCGGCATTGACGCTCTGCTCGTCGTCAATCGTTTCAAACTCGCTGCCCAGGTCAACCAGCTCTTCTTCCATCGCTTTTAAGTTCAGGGCTTCGTCGGGCACGTTGCTGAAAGAAGGAGCGGAAGCCGATGAAGCGCCGGCGCCGGGTTCTTTGAGGCGAACCGCAGCCGTGCCGCCGTAGTAACGCTCCAGAGCGTTGGCTATGCCTATTTCGGAAACAACTACCAGATCAACGTTATAGCCAGTATGAAAGCGCACGTCGTCAACGGCAAAAATATCCGTTGGGTCATTCGTGGCTATTGTCAGAACATTGCCGTTTCTTTGAAGCGGCAATATCTTGTAACGCCTCGCCATATCAGCGGGAATCAGGGCGATCACGGAGGGGTCAATGGCAGGCCACTGATCCAGGTCGGCGGAAGGAACCCCAAACTGAAGGCCAAGAAAACTTATGATGTCCTGTTCAGCGCAAAAACCCAGCCGGGCCACAACGGTGCCTATCTTGCCCCCTGTCTTTTTCTGGGCCGCCAGAGCTTCATTTAGTTGCTCCAGCGTGATCAATCGGGATTTAACCAACATATCGCCGAGCCTGACAACCACTTTGAACTCCCTTAAACAGACGACTTTAAGTATATCATTAACTCTATGATGTAATTGCAAAACCTCTGGAAACGTTGCAAGCCAGCGTGGCAGTCGCTGAAAAATGAGTGTCTGACGTCCGCGTTCCTGGCAAATTCGGAGGTTTTGCAATTAGAGCCTGCTGACACTAAGTGAATAACGGGGGCGTTAGCGGCATCATTAGGCTATTGCCCTGTTGTCCCGCCAATTCGAGGAACGCGGTTTTGAACCTGAAACTCTATAGAGACGGCGTCACTTATCGCGATCACAAGCTCCGCAGCAACCGCCGCTTTTTGTGCCGACCTTTGCATTGAGTTTGTCAGCCTTGCCGGTCTTGTCGTCGCCGGGCGATTTGGGCGGACTCACCGATTTCTCTGAACCTTCACACTGAGGCTTTTGGGGCTTGTTTGTCTTATCTGGCGGCGAATCACTATAGCCCTGGGCGTACCATCCGCCGCCAACGAAGGCTATGGCGGGTACAGACATCTGCCGCCGCATTCCGGCTACGCTGCCGCACGCGGGGCAATCGTATTCTTCCGGAGAAGAATAGCTGCACAATTTTTCTTCAACAGTATCGCAAATCAGGCAACGGTACTCATAGAGCGGCATCTTAACCTCTGACCTCCTACATCTCCTACATTATCCGCAACTGGAAATTTCATTCTTCGCACACTTCCACGCGGTTGCGCCCGTTGGTTTTTGCCCGATAAAGCGCCATGTCCGCGTTTTTTATCACTTCCTCAAGGGTTTGCGTTACCTTTTTGCGAATGGCAACGCCGGCGCTTATTGTAAGCGGAATTTTATCTGTACCGTACATAAATTCTATTTTTTCAATCTTTTTACAAACACGCTCCGCCAACTTGGCTGAATCATATAAATTCAGGTGAGCTAAAACGATGAATTCCTCGCCGCCGTAACGGGCAAACAAATCCGTTTCACGCAACGCGCTTTGGGCGGCGGCGGACACCAGCTTCAGCGCCTCGTCTCCGGCGTCATGCCCGTATGTATCGTTAACTCTCTTAAAATGATCAATGTCAAAAATAATAATGCCAATGTATGATAGTGTAATTTTTTGTGTACTGAATTCATGGGCGGCGTATTGATTAAAATAACGCCGGTTGTACACGCCTGTCAAAGTATCGCTGAACGCAAGTTTTTCCGCAAAATTCAATTTAGATATTTTATCTTTTATTTCTCTTAAATCACGTATATATCCAAGAACAATATAGCCGAGGCTATATCTGACCCTGATAAGAGTAATTTCAGTGGGAATTAAATGGTCCTTTAGATTTTTGTGCATCCATTCAAAAACAAGTTTTTCTTTGCGAATCGCATATAATATAAGCTGAGGAATTAAATCTCTTGATAGATTTCCATCGGGTTGGCGTTCAGGTAAAAGATCAAGAAAACGATCTAAAAATTCTCGTTTGTTTTTAAGTTCAAATAACCTTACGACTTCGTTATTGCAGTCAATGAGATTTGCGTTTTCATCCCAAAAGGTACATCCAAGGGGCATGGCTTCAAACATAATCTTGCTTTGCTCATAGGCTTCTTTGGCCTTGAGTTCAGCGGCTTTTGTCTGCCGCAAGTCCCGGGTGTAACCCGCGATGACGTTGGGACCATCGCCAAGCTCCACCCGGGCGAGCGTTATTTCGGTTGGAATGGGTTCGCAATTTAGTTTTTGGTGCATCCATTCAAACACACAACCCCCCCTTTGAAACGCAAATTTGAGCATTTCGACGGCCTTGTTTTTCGAGAGCTGTAAATCAGGCTGGTATTTAGGTGAGAGTTCAGGAAATCTTTCAATAAATTCCCTTTTGTTCTTGAAATCGAACAACCTCAGGGCTTCGAGATTGCAGTCAATCATATTTAAGTTTTCATCCCAAAGCTGACAACACAATGGCGTCGCGTCCAACAGTATTTGTGTTCGCTTCAGCGCCTCATTGACTTTAGCCTCGGCAGCCTTCATCTCACGCAAATCCTTGGTGTACGCGATAATGCCCTTGCTCCCATCGCGCATTTCAACCCGAACAAGCGTCACCTCGACAGGAATAGCGTCGCCATTTAAGTCCTGATGCATCCACTCAAATACGTTGCGTCCGCTCTTCATGGCAAGCTGGAGCATTTCAACGGCTTTGTCTTTTGAACAGCTTCCATCGGGCTGATATTCAGGCGAAAGCATGGAAAACTTATCCATGTACTCCTGCTTGTCTTTAAGGCCAAAGAAATTCACGGCTTCATGGCTGCACTCAATTTTTTTCAGGTTTTGATTGTAGAAACTACAATAAAGGGGCATATTGGCATAGGTCAGCCAATGCCATTCCTCCACTTCGCCCGGGTGTTTGTTGGTCACCGGCGCCTCAGTCCGCCATGACTCTGGTCAGCATGACTAAATGCCCTCCCCGCAACTTGATCTTGCGCGCGTGTTAGGCTGCGCCTTGTCTTTTTCTGATTCTGAAAGCTGCGCGCTTATCCTGACCGCCATGAATGTGTCTCCAAAGTTATTATAGTCAAGAAAAGGTGTTCCGCTCCACAAGTCAAACAAGCCGCCTGCAAAACCCCAACCCCCAGCCTTGAGTTACAGGTTAATTTAATTGTATTTTTTTTTTTTCTGTCAATAGGTATTTTTTACCTGCCGGGCCCCTTGCAAACCCTTTGATTTGTCATATAGCCATTCAACTTTGAAAAAGTTGAATCGCGCGGTGCGCGTGGGCTGCGCTCTTCGTTCCGCGAGCCGCCGACAGGCGGGGAGAGAAACGGGAAGCGCAGACGTATCTTGAATACTGCAAGACGCTTCTCAAGTTGAATCACTATATCATTTTGCTTGCAAAACGCTTGCGCGGGGTTTAACTTTTCTAAGGCCCCCATGCCATCCCCAGCCCTGTTTCCGCGACAACCCCCTCATCTTTTTTCAGTGCCCCCATGCCATCCCCAGCCCTCTTTTTCCGCGACGCGCGCTCGTTTTGGGCGGCCTTTCCAAACACGCGCCCGGACTCGCGCCAGGGCAGGCTCTGCTTCACAAACGGCGTTTTTGACTTGATACACCCAGGACACGTCCAGTATTTGGAGGACGCCAAAGCTCTTGGTGATTTTCTTCTCGTAGGGCTTAACAGCGACAATAGCGTTGCAAGAATCAAGGGGGCTTCCCGCCCCCTCCAGAATGAAAACGCCCGCGCCATGGTATTGCTCGGTCTCAAAAGCGTTGACGCCGTTATTTACTTTGACGGGGACACTCCGGCAAACATGATAGAGCAAATACAGCCCGACGTACTCGTTAAGGGAGGAGACTACACGCCTGAAACGGTTGTCGGGCGCGAAACAGTGGCCGGGCGCGGCGGGCAAACCGTCATAATCCCGTTTCTGGAAGGCTTCAGCACCACGGCGATAGTAAATCGGGTTCTCGCCGGCAAAGGCGTAAATATTTAGTTTTTTTTGTAAATACCCCCTTGCGTTTTAGCCGGCAATGCCATACTTTTTTTCGACAGTGGAGATAACCATGATCGTTTCCGCCGAATGGCCCGGATGCATCCTTGATATTTTTGTTTCGGAAGGGGAGGAAGTTGACGAGGACGAGCAGTTGATGCTCCTGGAAGGGACTGACGACGCAAGAACCCAGTTCTTCATCCACGCCCCCGTATCTGGAAAAGTCGTCAAGGTTCTGGTTGAAGACGGCGATTTCGTTCAGGACGACGACGACCTCCTGGAAATGATCGAGATTGATCAATAGAGGGGTTTCATCGGGCAGGCGTCGCCCATTTGTATCCTCTCTATGTTTCCGTCCTGATCCAGTTCTATGAGGGCGGGAAACAACGCCATTCCGAGCAGGTCAAGGTCTCTTTGACGCGGGGCAAAAAACACCTTGTAATCCGCAAGGGCGGGCGACTTTAACAGGTCTTCCGCTATCGCCTTCCACAATGCCTCGGGGCTGTCTTCCAGGGAAAAATTCAATATGGGGATAATCCAGGACATGTCCTTGCTTAAAGGCGTCAAGTCAGGGTCGGGGCAAAGCCATATAGTTGGGCCTGGCGCGCCTTCGTCCGAAATATCTTCAAGAGACGGCGACCACAGGCGCAGAGCCGTCAAAGGGCCGCCCAAGGATGCAAAGGTTTTCTGAAACAAGCCGAAAATAGCCGGCATGTCTTCGCCTATCCTGCCGTTTTTTAAATCCGCAAAGCGGTTTTCATCATTTTCAGCCAGCGCCCAGCACAGCGCGTGGCGAGCCGCGAAGCCTCTGATTATGGTATGGGACGATTCGTCCAGTAAACGATCTTCCCAGCGGCGGCGGGTCGCCGGACTCCATTTTTCACTGCGGATATTAGCCCTTCCAAATCGCCAGAGGACCAACTGAGAGCCTGACAGGCGCAGGCTCAGCTTATCAAGGCCGGATTCAACGGAGGCCGTCTCTGAGTTGAGAAACTCAATGAGGGCCGCAGCTTCGCCTTGTTCAGGGCTGCCGGGCGCGAAAGGGGAAATCGGCGCGGGGAGCGCGGCGGCGCTGTGAAGCCATTGGAGCGCCGCCTGATCCGCCCCCCTGCTTGGGGGCAGTTTCGGCAGGTCAATGATGGCGTCGTAATCGTAAGCCTCTAAAAAACGATACTCCAGCTCTTCCAGGCTTTCCGGTTCCTGCGGCTCTTTCAGAGCTGGCTGCTCAGGCGCCTGAGCCTGTATCGTCGCATGCGCATTGGTCAGCGCGGCAGTGAGAAATAGCGTCAGCATTGGCGTCAGTGGGGAGTGTGAAGTGCGGACGGGGAACTACCATCGCGGCGTCAGACGCCGCGTCAATACTTACACAGTGTAAACTGTAAATAGTAAACTTTAAACCGCTTTAGGCGCTATGGAGTCCCCGCCGTGAAATCCATGTCCCCCCTTGACCGCCTCGTTGTGGCGCTGGACGTGCCGTCCGCCAATGAGGCCGTTGCGCTGGCCGATAGCCTTTCGGGCGCGGTCGGCGTATTGAAAGTCGGTCTGGAGCTGTTTTGCGCCGAAGGGCCGGATATTGTCCGCAGGATTCAAAAATACGCCCCTGTATTCTTAGACTTAAAACTCCACGACATCCCAACGACGGTAAAACGCGCCATGAGCGCCGTTCTTGACTTGGATCCGCTATTGATCAATATCCACGCCCTCGGCGGCCTGGACATGATGAAGGCAGCCTCAGAGACGATAAAGGCCCATCGCCAAAGCGGCGGCAGAACGCGTCTTTTGGCCGTAACCATACTGACGAGCATGGACAGCGCGGCCCTGGAGCAGCTAAACATAGCGGGCGAGCCCTCAGAAGCGGCTCTTCGCCTCGCCCTTTTAGCAAAGCGCGCCGGATGCGACGGCGTTGTGTGCTCGGCCCGGGAATCCGCCATGACGCGCGCTGAATGCGGCGACGATTTTCTCCTGCTAACGCCGGGCATAAGGCCGCTGGGCGCGGAAACCCAGGATCAGGTCAGGGTTGTTACTCCTTCAGAGGCTGTCAAGTCAGGTTCAAACTGGATAGTCGTGGGTCGTCCCATAACCCGCGCCCCCGACCCTGCCGCCGCCGCAAAGGCTATTCTTTCGGAGATGGCCGGAGCCGAAGGGACATAATCCTACTTGCGCAACCTGGCCAAAATCCTGTCCTTGAGGCATTTGGGCGCCAGGCCGGAAATGTCTCCGCCCATCATGCCCACCTCGCGGACGATGCGGCTTGAAATAACGCTGTTTTCCTCTTTTGGCATCAGAAATACGGTTTCAAGCTCAGGCGCCAGCTTGCGGTTTGTCAGGGCCATTTGAAATTCGTATTCAAAGTCGGAAAAGGCCCTCACGCCCCTGATGATAAATTGAGCGCCCCTTTGCCTGGCGTA
>JAISSN010000158.1 GCA_031273105.1 Holophagales bacterium
TCGCATGTCCTGTGTTCAGGTACTTGCAGCTCCATTTGGCAAATACCACGTTCGCTTATTCCAGGATGCTTTACAATTAATTTTAGCGAGTTGGCTTTACTTTTAACCTTGATTTTCGGATATGCTCCATACGCTCCTTTGTGACCCCTGTAACCCTTTGGCGTGAAGTTGGCTGTCAGGGCGACCTCGTTTTTATCCCAGGCTGAAACCTTTATATCTATATCCCCGTTGGCTTTAATCTTCAAGCGTCCCCCGCTATTTAACGCAAAAGTCCTGGTTTCAGCAGCTATGACGGATCTGGGCGCGGATCGTGTGGTTTGCGTGGATGACGGCTGGATGACAACCGTTTGGGCCATCATGGGAATGGTCACGCAGAAAGCCAGGATGGCGTGGCGTAGTAACATGTGAACTCCTGTGAGCGGTTTGGTTGTTGGTTGCTGAAAAAAACTAAACTCACACGAATTGAGATCATTGGATGGTAATAGAACCAAAGTTGGTAATAAATTTCATCTTTGCGTTCCCGTCATATTTTGCCTTTATGGTATTTCTGTTCGTGCCGCTGGTTTCAACATCCTTTGCTTCCGGCGGAAATTTAATCTCTCCGTGGAGGGCGGAGGCCGAAAAGTCGCCATTTGGATTTGGTAGTTTAAGGTCAATATTTCCATTTATTGTAGTTATATATAAATTATCTTCTATATTTTGAATATTGCCGCTCACATTTCCAAATGCCGTTGAAGCGCTGATATTACCGCTGATGTTTTCTAAAATAATGCTGCCGCTCGTTGTTTTGACGTTAATTGTACCGGTAATGCCGCTGAGCGCGATTGAGCCGTTCACGGTTTTTATATCGCCTGATATATTACCTGGAACGCTTAGTTCCAGGTTGACGTAGCCTGATCTGCGCAATTCTTTAGGATGTGTAATATTTAATTCCAGCGAATTGTCGTCGCTGTTAATTTCAATTTTTGAGTGCTCTTTTTTTCGGTTTGGCCTGAAGCGGGCCGTCAGCGCGGCTTCATTTTTATCCCAGCCAAAAATTTTGATGGCGCCATTGGTACTGTTAATTTTCAGGCTGCCCCCGCTTCGCAAGGCAAAGGTCCTGGTTTCTGTGGCGGGTTCCGGCGTAGCCGGCTGAATGGTAATAGCTTGGGCCATCACGGGGATACCTATGCAGGCGGCGAAAATTGCGATGCGTAACATGCGCGTTCCCGAAAATTATTGGATATCAATAGAACCCGTGACAGTATTAAACGAAAGCCTTGCGCTTTCATCCCCATATTTGGCCCTGAGGCTATTCCCATTAAATTCGGCGTCTGTGGCGCCGGCTGGGATTTTCATATTTCCGGTAACGGCGGTTGCCGTCAGGTTGCCATTTGGCGGTGTTAAAAATTTTATTTTAATATCCCCGACAACGGTTGACATATCCAGGTTATCCTGGATATTTTGGATGCTGCCCCTGATATCCCCGGTGGTTGTTGAAGCAGTGACGACGCCGCTGACGTTTTCCAAAACAATGTCGTCAATGTCGTTGTTTACATCAATTATTATGTTGTTGGGCACCTTTAACTCCATTTTACAAGACGCCAATCTCAATCCGCCTCTGCCTCTGCTTCTGCCTTCAGGGTATTTTGCTATCAGCCCCAGCGAATTGCTGACGCTGTGAACTTCAAGGCTCATATGCTCTTTACCGCTGTTTGATTTGAAGTCAGCTTTCAGAGCAACTTCGTCTTTATCCCACGCTGAAATTCTGATTTCTCCTGACGAATTGAAAATCTCCAGCGTGCCGCCGCTCCTCAAGGGAAAGGTTCTGGTTTCAACGGCGTCGGCAGACGTGGATGGCCGTATGAGCGCCGTTGTTTGGGCCGTCATGGGTATGGTTATGCAGGCCGCCAATATTGTGAATCGTGCGTAATGTATGTAGCGTAGCATGCTGACTCCGGCTATCGAATGGTTATTGAGCCATTTACGGAACTGAATGTCATTTTAGCGTTTCCGTCAAATTTTGCTCTAATATTTTTGTTGTTATTTTTTATGAATTTGTTTGCTTTAACTTTTGGAAGTTTGTGTCCGCAGTTCTTACATTCGCGGCGCTGCATACCGCCCTCGACTATTATGGGGTTGGCGCTTCCGCAATTATCGCATACCATATTGTGAATCGTCGTGACTATTGCATTAACCTTCTGTAGCCCTTTTTGCAGTTCTCCCGCAATTTTTACACGTCCAATGACAGAGGACGCACGAAGATTGCCATTCGGCTTTAATAATTTAACATTGATTTTTCCATCAACCGTTGACAAATTCAGGTTGTCTTCGATGTCCTGAATGCTGCCGGAAATAGTTCCATTCACCACCGAGGCTTTGATGTTGCCGTTAATTTTTTCAAAAACGATTTCTCCGTTTATCGCGCTGGTTGTATTTTTTCCGGTTATTTCGCAAAGAGTGATAGCGCCACTGATGGTTTCAATATTACAAACAATGCGGCGGGGCGCTTTCAATTCCATGTCGCAAGCCCCCGCATCGCTTGAATAAATTTTTATTTTGCGTGCGTCGGCCTCTTTCTCTTCTGTTGGCGGATATTTTACGGTTAGCTCCAGTAAATCGCTATCGCTTTCAGCTTCAATACGCGGGTATTCGTCATGAATGTTTGGCTTAAAAGCAGCTTTCAGAACAACTTCGTCTTTGTCCCAGGCTGAAACCTTTACAGATCCAAACATGTTTGAAATCTTCAATTGACCGCCGCTCCGCAACGCAAAGGTTTTGGTTTCAGCGGCAGATTTGAGTGGGGGCAGGGGGGGCGGCTGTATGGTAATGGTCTGGGCCATGGCGGGAATGGCGATAAAAGCGGCCAAAAGCGCGATGCGTAACATTTTGAACTCCTGTGAAAAACCAGTTGTTGGTTGCGGAAAAAAACTAAGCCTTGTAGCTTGTGGTCACTGGATAACGACAGAACCGTGTTGGGCGCTGAATCGCATCATCGCGTTACCGCCGTATCTGGCCTTAATGACGCATCTGTCGTTCCCTTTCTCGGCTTCAATATCCCTCGCGCCTGGCGGAATTCTGATGCTTCCGTATTGCGTGGACGCCTCAAGCGCGCCGTTTGGGTTTAATAGCTTTAATCTGACGTTTCCAAATTGTGTTGACGCGTCTAAGTTGTCATCTATGCTTTGAATGTTTCCCTTAACATTTCCAAATTGTGTTGAGGCGTTGATATTACCGCTGACGTTTTTCAAATCAATGTCGCCGTGCTGTGTTTTAGCGTTAATTTTACCCGTGATCTCTTCCAGCGCAATAGCGCCTATCTGGGTTTTGATGTCGCTCGCCGCTATGTGACTTGGAACTTTTAACTCCAGCTTGACATAGCCTATTTCAGTTTTTTCGGGATGCTCCACAGTTAGCTTCAGCGAATTGACATCACTTTTAATTTCAACCTTAGAGTGGATTTTTCCGTAAATGGTTGGCGTGAAGTCAGCCTTGAGAGCCACTTCGTCATTATCCCAGCTGGAAACGCTGATGTCGCCATTTTTCCAGTCAATCTTCAAGCTGCCTCCGCTTTGCAAGGCAAAGGTTCTGGTTTCGGTGACGGGGCCGGGCGCTGACGGCTGTATAGTAATTGTCTGGGCCGTCAAGGGGATGGCTATGCAGGCGACAAGGATTGGGATTGCGAGACGCAGCAGCATGTAAACTCCTGTAAATCATTGGATAACAATATTGCCATGTTTGGTAACAAATTGCAGGTTTACGTTTCCATCACATTTTGCATTAATAATGTTTTTTTTATTGCCTGACTTGACGGTGATAGTTCTGTCTTTCTTGCCGGCTTCAAAAATTGTCCCCGGCGGCGCGCTGATGTTTCCGCTGCCTTTGGAAACAATGAACGCGTCATTGGAAACAGTGAGCGCGCCATTTTGATTCAACATTTTAAAATAGATGTCTCCAACTTTTGTTTTAGCCTTTACATTACCAGTAATTCCATTTAATTCAATTGAGCCAAACCTGTTTTTAATATTGCCCGTTATTTTGCCTGGCACTTTTAGCTCCAGTTGGCACGAACTATTTTCACCTACTAGTTTAGTTTTATCCTTAGCGCTCTTTATTGTTAATTCCAGCGAATTAATATTGCTCTTGGCCGTAATTTTTGAATATGCCCTCTTTCGGAAGGTTGGCGTGAATTTAGCCGTCAAGGCAACCTCGTCTTTATCCCAGGCTGAAATTGTTATATCTCCGCCGCCGTTGTGATTAATTTTCAAGCGCCCTCCGCTTTGCAGGGCAAAAGTCCTCGTTTCAGTGGCGATGGCGGACCTGGGCGCGGATTGCGTGGTTGGCGCGGATGGCTGGATGGTAGTCGTCTGGGCCGTCATGGGGATGGCGGCGCAGGCGGCCAGGATTGGGATTGCGAGGCGCAGCAGCATGTAAACTCCCGGGAAGCGTGAAACGTGAAGTGTGAAGTCATAAGTCGCCGACAGAAATAATTATGATATTAAAGACATTAAAATCGTTGAACAATGATTGAACCATTGAAATTTTTAAAATTCATCACCGCGCTTCCGTCGCCATATTTTGCTGTAACATTACCATCGACAGATTCAATAAATTTTGGGTTGGATGGAATTTTTATCTTTCCTCTGAATGAAGACGCTTCAAGCGTGCCATCCAGGTTTAACAATTTAACATTAATTTTTCCGTTATGGGCGTCTATGTCTAAGCGATCTTTCACGTTTTGAATAGTGCCGCTGATGGCGCCATTCAGCGCCGAGAGATTGATGTCGCCGCTGACATCCTTCAAAACAATCTCGCCATTTATTGTTTCTACGTTTATTTTCCCATTGATTGAATCAAGTAAAATATTGCTGTTGATGGTCTCAATGTCTGCTGCTATATGGCGCGGCACATTCAGTTCCATTTCACAGGATGGCCCTATTATGCCTCTATTATCGCGGCCGCTTGGAACTTCTACAATTAATTCTAAATAGTCCTTATCGCTTTGAACATCAATATGCACATGTTTGCCACGGCTGCTTGACTTGAATTTAGCAGTCAAGGCAACTTCGTCTTTGTCCCAGGCTAAAACCCTGATGGCCCCATTATGGCTTGAAATCTTTAAGCCGCCCCCATTTTCTAACGCAAAAGTCCTGGTTTCAGTGGCGCGTTTGGGGGTTGACGGCTGGATGGTCATCGTCTGGGCCGTCAAGGTTCTGGTTTCGGCTGCAGGGCCGGGCGTTGACGGATTTGTGGTAATGGTAATCCTCTGGGCCGTCATAGGTATTGCTATGCAGGCGGCCAGGATTGGGATAGCGAGGCGCAACAGCATGTGAACTCCTGTCAACAATGATAAAGTGATTTCACAGCTTTATCGAAAAGTAATACGACAGGGTTGAAAATCGGTTTAGTCAAAAATTTTAAAGAATGCAGCCCGTGTAAATGAGGTTTTGCGCGAGGATATTCGCAAATCTATAGCATTTCCGGTTCAAAACCGCGTTTCGCAACCAGGTATGTTAGTGATGCCGCATTCGCGGTTTTGAGCCGGAAAGTAGCGCAGTGCGCCTGAGCCTGCCTTTTTTACACTAGACATAATTGAATCATGTGGCAACGCTAATATTTAGGGGAAGCGCTATATACGAATGCACTTTGAGGTCTGACGTCTGTCCGTCAGGCGCGCAAACCTGCTGGTTCACAGATGTTTTAATGGTGATATAAATAGTGTTGTAATCATATTTGCGTACGGGAGACCAACGCCATGGAACAAAACGCACAGAGCGACCAGAGCAGCAGCGAAACACTCTCCTTCAAGAGCGAGCTAAGGCAGGTTTTGCACCTGATCACTCATTCGCTCTATTCCCACAAAGAGGTGTTTTTCAGGGAACTTCTCAGCAACGCCAGCGACGCCATAGACAAGGCGCGCTTTAACAGTTTAGATAACGAGGCGTTAGCTGGAGACGACCGGGACTGGAAAATCCGCGTCACGGCTGATAAAACTGCGGGAACGCTGACTATCTCCGATAACGGCATAGGCATGACGCGCTCCGAGATAGTAGAAAACTTAGGCACAATAGCCAAGAGCGGCACGAGGGCCTTCATAGACCAGTTGAAAACTGTTGAGGCGGCGCAGCGCCCGGAATTGATCGGCCAGTTTGGCGTCGGCTTTTATAGCGCCTTCATGGTGGCGGACAGGGTCAGGGCGGTTTCCAGGGCGTTAGGCGCAAGTGAAGCCGTCGCCTGGGAGTCGGACGGGCAGGGCGAGTTCACCATTCAGGGCGCCGAGCGCGAGGGCCGGGGAACCGACGTCATTTTGTACCTCAAAGAGACGGAAAAAGACTTTCTGGACACCTGGCGCATCCGCAACCTTGTCAAGCAGTTCAGCGATTTCATAGAGCATCCCATTGTTATGGCTGTGGAAACAAAGAATGGCGAAAGCGCAAAAACAGAGGACGAAACGCTGAACAGCCGCATGGCCCTTTGGCTGCGGAGCAAGCAGGATATTACCCAGAACGAGTACGAGTCTTTTTATCACCAGATATCAAGCGATTTTGATTCCCCCGCAAAGGTGCTGCACATACACGCCGAAGGGTCAATTTCCTTTAAGGCGCTGCTCTTTTTGCCAAAGCGCAAGAGCTGGGACTTACAGCTTGGCGAGACAAAGGGCGGCCCGCGATTGTATATCAACAGGGTTTTAATTCAGGACCCGTGCGAAGCGCTGCTTCCCCAGTGGCTCCGCTTTGTCAAGGGCGTGGTTGACTGCCCCGACCTGCCGTTGAACGTCAGCCGCGAGACCTTACAGCAAAACCCGCTGGTGGATAAGATTCAAAAAAATCTAACCAAGCAGGTAATGAAGGCGCTGGAAGAGCTTAAAACCGACGACAGGGCGGCCTTTGAGGCTCTGTTCAGGGAGTTGGGACAATTCATTAAAGAAGGTATAGCGCGTGATTATGAGCGGCGCGAGGCCATCGCGGATTTACTTTTATTTGAGCACGTCAACGGCGAACCAGGCCATCTGATTGCGCTGGGCGAATACCTGGACGCAATAAAAGAACCTCAAAACGAAATCTATCATTTGTGCGGCGAGGACCGTGCGGCCCTCGCCGCGAATCCGTGTCTGGAAGCCTTCAGGCACTTGAATTGGGACGTGCTGTTACTCACAGACCCGATGGATCCATTTGTCATGCCGTCGCTCACGGAGTTCAAGGGCAAGGCCCTCAAGGCGGCTGACCGCCACGCGCCGGAAATGCCCGAGGCCCGCAGGCAGCTTGAGGAAGCAACCCAGGCATACAGACCTCTGCTGGATTGCCTCAAGTCAAAGCTGACCACGCTCAGGGACGTCCGCCTCTCCACACGCATGAAGGAGAGCGCGGCCTGTCTGGTAGCCGCCGAAGACGCCATGGATCCCCGGGTAGAGCAGCTAATGGCGCGTATCGGACAGGGCCACGGCGCCAGCCCGCGCGTACTGGAGCTAAATCCAGAACACCCAACAGTAAAGGCGCTGTTCAATCGTTACCAGGCGTCCCCCGATGATCCAATAATCGAACAATACGGACACTTCCTGGCGGATCAGGCGCTCATAGCCGAAGGCTCCAGACTGCCAAATCCTGCGGCGTTTTTAGCCAGGGTCAATGAAATGGCGGCAAAGTTAATATAACCAATCAGCTTGACAAACAGGAAAAGCGCTGTTTTTCAAGCTGATCGAAAAGTAGTGGAACGCATAATCCCTGTTGAATGCAACCTGATATTAAACTATCACGGAGTGGATGGCTTTCGCCTGGTTCTGTTATTGCCCGTGGATTCAATGTAGTGTTGAATTCCCCTGGCTATCGCCTGGGCGGCGGACTTTAAAAAGGCCGGATCGCGTAGCTTTGCGGCTTCGCTTGGGTTCGATATAAAGACGACTTCAACAAGCACCGCCGGCATGGCCGCGGTGCGCAACACGGCGAAGGGGGCCTGCTTGACGCCCCGCTCCTTGATGCCGGACAGACAGTTGAGTTCGGTCTGGATATAGACGGCCATTCTCTCCGACTCATGGAGATACGCCTTTTGGGCCAGGTCTTCAAGTATTCCCGCCAGGATGTCGGTTTCCCTGGCCGGCGCGGCAAATTCGTTTTCGGCGTCGGCGAGGGCTTGCAACTCCTTATCCACGGGTTCAAGGCTCAGAAAAAATACCTCGCTGCCCCTGGCGCTCTTGTCAGGGTGCGCGTTCATGTGCAGGCTGACAAAGATGTCCGCGCCAATGTCGTTGGCGGCCTTTGCCCTGTCCAGCAGAGGCACCATGGTATCTTCCACGCGCGTGTAGTGAACCTCGCAGCCTTCATCTCTCAAGTAATCGCCAAGCAGCCTGGCCAGTTGCAGGACAACTTTTTTTTCTACCAGCCTTTCAGGGGCCTTTGCCCCCTTTTTCTTTGGCGTTTCTTTAAGACCCAGCGCCCCGGCGTCCTTGCCGCCGTGGCCCGGGTCTATCATTACCGTGACGGGATCAGGGCAGTTTAACTTTGGAAAAGTCGAACGCCCTGAGTCAGGGTTTTCTTGCAAATCGCGACCGCCCGATGCTTGCGGGCGGGCTTTGTCCGCCGTTAAATAAGCATCAAAAACGAAATCAGATACGGGCGCATTAGAAGCCAGTGGAACGCCCGCTGTCAAAATTACAGCGGCTGCCACTCGCCTGATGCCAGACATGAGACACATAATTTTGTAGTTTGCAAGGAATATACCGATACGGGCATTTTGTATATATAGTCGTTCAACTTTGAAAAAGTTGAACCGCGCGGTGCGCGCAGACTGCGCTGAGAGTGTAGCGAGCCGCCGACAGGCGGGGAGCGAAACGAAAGGCGCAGACGTAACTTTAATAC
>JAISSN010000162.1 GCA_031273105.1 Holophagales bacterium
GGCGTTAAATTTTTGTTTGTTTCGATATTATAACAAAAATGTAATGATTCCATCGTCACGCGATCGTACAGGTATTCAAGGATTGCAGACGCGGCTGCGAAAAATTCAGCCATACTAAAAATAGCATTTTGTCAGATCATAGGGGCTTGACGATTTTTCCGACAGAGGTTATTTTTTTCTCAGGGCTGGTACCGGATCTTTACTTTTTCCTGTCGCGAACCGAATATTTACGTATGGTCGTAGTTAGTCGCGGGTAGTCATAGGTTCTGTTGTTTTCATTTTTTGGGAGTCGTTATGAGCCATGAAATCAACCTTTCAAAAGCGCCCTTGGAGGAAGCGTCATCAAGTGGCTCGCTTGCGGACGCCGTATATAGGCCAAATCTGGCCGGGGACAACAAGGCGCTCAGGGGTACAAACCCGCTGGTGGCCATCCCCACGACAATCGTTACGTACGTCTGTGTGGCGCTGTTTATTTTCTGGGTGGCCACCCAGACAGAGGCGGGCAAGAAGGCCATAGAAAAAACCATCGGCGTGATTCTGGACGAAAAAGAGGATGACGTCGATGACATAGAGCCCCCTCCTCCCCCTCCGCCCGCGCCCACTGTTGTGCAAACCAGAATAGAAATCAAGGACGCTCCTCCCCCGCCCCCCGTCGCGGCGGATCAGGAGGTCATACCCGATGAGGCGCCGAAGGTCATTCCTACGATTGACTATTCTAAATCCTTTGCAGGACAGAAACCCGACGACTCAGGCACATCAGGGGTGGGGACGACGGGGTCGGTGACGCCCACCTCCGCTGTGGGAACCAGAACTCAAACTGATGTTGTGCATAATGTTTCATCCAGTGAAGTCAAAGATAGTTATAGACCTCCTGCGCCTCCATATCCAGCGATGGCAAAGAGGGCCAGAGTCTCAGGGACGGTTGAAGTTGAAATTACGATTGGAACTAACGGCATACCTGTTTCGGCAAGAGCGATATCAGGCCCCCAGTTGCTCCATGAATACGCCGTGAATTACGCGATGAAATGGAAGTTTCAACCCTACATTCTGGATGGCGTTCCTCAGCAGGCCAAGTTTATTCTCAAGATGCCATTTAAGATGCAGAACTGATAAAATGCCCTGTGAGTGTAAGGTCAACCGCACACCCCGAAACACACCTTGCTCCTAACCAACAAGGCCGTTACTTGTTCCATTCAACCCACTAATACGAGGAAAAAACATGAGCTTTCTTGCTTCAACCTTCAACTTCGCGCTGCTGGCAGGCACTGCCTTCGGCCCCAAGGAAATCTGGGAGGCCGCCACGCCCTTCAACAAGGTCATCATCGTCATCTTGTTGATATTGCTGCTTTTGGAAGTCTATATCATCATTGAGCGCGGCGTGATGTACTGGCGCAGCAACACGGCCTCCAAAAAGTTCATGAAGCTTTTCCTGGATACTCTGCGCAGAGGCGACTTCGACGCCGCCAAGCGCGCGGCCTCGACCCACAACAACAGCCATGTGGCCATGGTCTTAAAGCATGGCCTGGATATTTATCAGTATGAAAAACAACTGATGACCAACAAGCCCGACTATAACGTCGTTCAAGCCGTTGAGCGCGCCGTTGTTAGAGGCACTGCCGAAGTTACGGAATTGCTCAAGAAGGGCATGAGCACCATGGGCACCATCGCGTCCGCCTCGCCCTTCATCGGCCTGCTGGGCACGGTGTGGGGCATCATAGCCGTGTTCTCCGCCCTTAAAGAACAGGGCGCCGGCGACATCAACGCCCTTGCCGGGGCCATCGGCGAAGCGCTTGGCGCAACAGCTCTTGGTCTGATAGTCGCCATCCCAGCCGTGTGGTTTTACAACATCCTCACAGGTCAGCAGGATAAGACTATTTCCAACATAAACAACGCCGCTTCTCAGATGATTGACGAATTCATCCGCAGAGAAGGCCAGGGCCAGGGTCAGGCTCAGAGCAGCTAGTTTGCCGACCTGTCGTCTGTTCGTCAGCCGCGGGCAGGCGCTGGCAGCTAATGGAACTAAGTTAAGGAGGAATTTATGGGAATGGATGTAGGCTCCCACAAGGGCGGGGTTAAATCTGACATCAACGTCACGCCGCTGGTGGATATCGTGCTGGTGCTGCTGATAATCTTCATAGTAATCACGCCCGCCGTCAGCAACGCGGTGTCCCTGCCCCTTTCAAAGCAGTCTTTTAAGCAGGAAATGGATCCGGGTTCCAAGTATCTGAGCCTGATCCTCACGCGCTCAAACGAGAAAGATCCTGAAACAGGCCTGTACAAGATGAAAGACGTACAGGTTGACGACAGAAACGCCAAGGATAAGCACGGTAACCCGCTGGTATTCGGTTTTGAAAAAAAGGAGCAGAGGGAAAGCCTGATAAAATATGTCAAGGACAACGTTGACAACCTGCGCGGCGATAAGCGCGTTTTCATCAAGGCCGATTCCGAACTGCCCTTTGGCTATGTCAATGAGCTGTTCCAAATCTGCCGGGAGGCCGGGGCCGACGAGGCCTCCGTGGTCACGTCGGAAGACAAGAGCGCTAAGGAGCAATAGACCATGAGCACAAAAACCGATATCAACGTCACTCCCCTCATTGACATCGTCCTGGTGCTATTGATTATTTTTATCGTAATGGTGCCTGGCATGCAGAAATCAATGCCCACTGTGATTCCGCAGGTTCGCCGGGATATTACGCCGCCGCCGCCTGATTCCAAAAACCCGCCGCTGGTTGTTGACATCAACCAGGACAACTCGCTTGCCATAAACACAAGGGCCGTAGAGCTAAGGGAAATCCCCGAGCAGTTAGCGCCGCTGGTCATGTTGCAGCCCGCCGGCGTGGGCATGAGAAAGGTCTTTCTCAATGTTGACCGGGACGTGCCCTATAAGTGGGTGGTTCAGGTGATGGATCAGCTCAGGGTGACTTCAGACAAAGTAAGGAAAATGACGCTGGACGAAGGCGTGTTCGCCGACGATGGCGGCGAGACAAAGATGATAGTTAAACTGAAGAGACGCCCGGGGGAATAGTTTTACACTAGTTACAAAGCCACATTGTAATTCAAAAGCCGTGTTCAGGTGATTGAACGCGGCTTTGTAATTAGTATGATGAGACATGGTTCGTTTCTGCATCAAAATCGCGGCGCCGCAATCTTGATGCAGAAAGTAGCCCTGTGGGCCTGAGCCTTGCTTCCAGCCTCTAAAGAACTGGTATCACGTTTATAGAATCAATGTATGATGGGATGTAGAAGGAGCAAACTACAACACATGGCAGCCCCTTTGAAACTGCGCTGGGACGAGGTAGAAGTTTTTCATTTCTGCATCAAAATTGCGTTCCGCAATCTTTATGCAGAAAGTAGCCCTGCGGGCCTGGGCCTTGCTTCCAGCCTCGAAAGAACTGGTATCGCGCCTATAGAATCAAAATATAATGAAACAATGAGTGTAGAGCGCGCATGACAAGTCATAAGCTCCTTTGGGATGAAATACAGAACAGGGCGATCAGATTTTCAAATGCCTGGCAAAACGCCGGTAGCGAGAAATCCCAAAAACACGATTTCATCAGGGCTTTGCTGAACGTATTTGGAATAACTGAAAACGTAGGCGAATTTGAAAAGACAATCAAGGCAGGCCAAGGCCGGTCGAACTTC
>JAISSN010000024.1 GCA_031273105.1 Holophagales bacterium
CATTTCGAGAGGCAAGGAACGCTTACGATGCCGTATCCGTAGCAAGGCGAGACCACGCTCTCGCCGCAGCCGACTACTTCAAAATTGCAGGACGCAATTTTGAAGTAGAATTGGAATAAGATGTTAATGATTGGAATAGAGATTGCGGTTATGGACTATCATTTGTGAAATTGCTATATTGAACGCAATTTGACGTTCGTTGAACAAAATCCTATCAGATGGCACTAAGATTACATCATGGCATATTCGGCTCATCCTTCACCGACCGCATCAGACATAGAGTTCAACCTGCCGGTTCAGCTCTATCCCACCCTTGACCTGACCAAGGAATACGTGGACTTCGCGCTGTTCCAGATGGTCAGCCTGGACTTGATGCTCAAGCATCACTTTGTACCCGTTCGGGAGCGGGACGGCTATCTATGGGTCGCCATGGCGGACCCGCTGGACGTACTGACCCAGGACCTGTTAAGGCGGCTCTTAAAACATCCGCTCAAGTTCGCAGCCGCCCCACAGAATCAAATACAAGAGGTATTAAAAAAATCCGAATCCGGTCAGAAGGTTTTGGATGAAGCCGGCGAGGCCCTGAATATCCTCGTGGTTTCCGACGAAGACCTGGACGAAGAAGTGCTGGATTTAGACCGCCTGACAGACAAAGACGAGGCGCCCATAATCCGCCTGGTTGACACAACGGTTTTTAACGCGCTGCAGCGAAGGGCGTCGGACATCCACCTGGAGACAGCCGGAAACGGTTTTCACATCAAGTACCGCATAGACGGCAGTCTTTATCCTGCCGCCGACCCCATAGACAGGCGCTTTGCCTCCCCCATCATCAGCCGCATCAAGGTCATGTCTGAACTGGACATTGCTGAAAAGCGCAAGCCCCAGGACGGCCGCTTTAAGTTAAAAGTGAGGGGCAGAGCCATTGACTTCCGCGTGTCAATAATGCCCACCATCCACGGCGAGGACGCCGTTATTCGTATTTTGGACAAAGAAAACCTCTCTGAGGAATTCCGCCAGCTGAACCTGGATATCTTAGGTTTCCAACAGAGCGAGCTGTTGCGCATAAGGCGTTTTGCCCACGAGCCATACGGGATGTTCCTGGTGACGGGCCCTACAGGATCGGGCAAGACCACCACGCTGTACGCCATACTGAGCGAAATCCGAAGCCCCGAGGATAAACTGATAACCATCGAAGACCCCGTTGAATACCAATTGGAAGGCGTCACGCAAATTCCCGTAAACGAAAAGAAGGGGCTGACCTTCGCCCTGGGACTGCGCTCCATATTGCGCCACGACCCCGACAAGATACTTGTGGGCGAAATACGCGACAGCGAAACGGCCCAGATAGCCATACAATCAGCCCTGACCGGACACCTGGTGTTCACAACCGTCCACGCCAACAATACATTGGACGTGCTGGGGCGCTTTCAGCACATGGGCGTGGAGGTCTATAACTTTGTTTCCGCCCTCAACTGCGTGCTGGCCCAGCGCTTAGTTCGCGTACTCTGCCCCAAGTGTAAAAAGTCCGTCAGGGTGCGGGAGACCGAGCTTATAGAAAACGGCGTAAATCCAGATTGGGCTTACAACGTTACCTTTTACGACACTGTGGGCTGCGTTGACTGCAACGGCACAGGCTACAGGGGCCGTCAGGCCATAGTCGAGTTCATGGGCATGAACGATGAATTGAGGGAACTAATTACAAACAGGGCCAGCGTCCGCGACATCAAAATTACCGCCAGGAAAAACGGCATGCAGTCACTGAGAGAAAGCGCCCTGGAAAAAGTGCGCATGGGGATAACCACGTTTAAAGAGATCAACAAGGTGACGTTCAGGGAAGGGTAGTCGCAATACCGATCACTATAGTGATTCAACTTGAGAAGCGTCTTGTAGATTAAAGTTATGTCTGCGCGCACAATATTAAGATTATTGCTTATTCCATTTCTACATAGAATGTGCCATTTAATTTGAAGATGAGAATTGCGCCGCGTTTGAACCTATTGATGTATATAGCAGTTTTGGTTTTCGTAGTCCAAGAGCAATGTGTTAATGATTGGAATAGAGATTGCGGGTATGGACTACCATTTGTGAAATTGCTATAGCATTTCCGGTTCAAAACCGCGTTTCGCAACCAAGGGTGTCAGCGATGCCGTATTCGCGGTTTTGAACCGGAAAGTAGCGTAGTGCGCCTGAAATTGCCTTTTTCTCACTAGAGATAATTGAATCGTGTAACACGCTAATATTTAGGGGAAGCGCTATAATTCCAATTCTACTTCAAAATTGCGTTCCGCAATTTTGAAGTAGAATTGGAATTACGTCCCCATGGGTATTTCAGGCCAGCGCCGAGCCATTTAATTGAAGAAACATTGACTTGATTTTTATCAAGAGGCGTGTACTGATAATAAACCTGTCCCCAAAGGCCCCATTTAATTTTCATGCTGGCGCCGACATTGTATCCGAATACCTCACCTTGTTCTAATTTTTGTGTTAGAAAACTGACATAAACAGGCTTGCCGTCCACTGCCATTTCTCCGGGCATTCTGTTACAACGAAATTGATAATTACCAAAAGTAATCTTCGCAAACAAGTCAATGTTGTTTTTACTTGAAATAATATAATTAACGCCAAGTGATACGCAAGCAAATTGCGTCCCTATATTTCCGGTAGGCTCGGGCCATTCAGAAATATAGTAATCTCCCCATTCATCAAGTAAAAGTTCATCCGGAGCAATAAATTCATGTTTTTTTCTATCAAATCGAATTGACATAACGCCTATGCTATATCCAAATTTTGAATTTAAAAACTGTCCAAATTCTATATCAAGTCCATTACCAATGACATTTAAAGCGTATGGATTTGAGCCGCCAAAGGCGGGAATTCCGGCGCTAAGCCCGACAGACCAATATGTTGAGGGCGATGAGGCAAATATCGGCGCGCTTAGTAAAAGAGCAAGAAAACATTTTATATTCAGGAATCTCATTGAAGCACCGTAGTAAAAATGCGCTTCCACACTACAGAAACAAGTTTGACTGTGATTTGCGTCATAGGACACTTCCAAAAAAAATGTATCCAAAGTTGAAATCTGTGTCAAGCCCCTTTTATTGATAGAACGAAGTTGTTTATTATCAATCAATGCCCGTGTCCACAATCACCCCCCCCCACCCACTGTCCTACAGAGCGTTCCTGGAGGCCTTTTTAAAAGAAGACTGGGGGGCGGGGGACTGGACTACAGCAGCCATGCCTGATCGCCCTGTGACAGCCAGGGTAGTAGCAAAGTCCGACCTGGTCATTGCGGGTTTGCCCGTGGCGGAGCAGGTGTTTCATTTAGCCGACCCCGTCCTGAAAATTGAAACGGCCGTTTGCGATGGGGATAAACTAACGGCCGGCGCAGTGGTCATGGAGATACGGGGCCTGTGCAGGGGCGTCCTGATGGCCGAGCGCGTGATGCTGAACATATTGCAAAGGCTCTCCGGCACAGCAAGCCTGACGAGGCTATTCGTGGACGCCGTTGCCGGAACTGGGGCGCGGATACTGGATACACGCAAGACGACGCCGGGCCTCAAAGTATTGGAAAAATACGCCGTGCGCTGCGGCGGGGGCTTTAACCACAGGATCAATCTGGCGGACGGAATACTCTTAAAGGAAAACCACATAGCAGCGGCGGGAGGAATCGCCCCGGCCGTCGCTAGTACCAGGCAGTCGTCTCCGGCGCTGCTCAGAATTGAGGTTGAGGTTGAAACCCTGGAGCAACTCGCCGAGTGCCTGACTCTGCCCGATATAGACGGCGCGCTGCTGGACAACATGGATGAAAAAACCATGTGCGAGGCCGTGGCCATGCGAAATTCCAGCGGCAGGAATTTCTTTTTAGAAGCCAGCGGCAACTTGACTCTGGCAAGGGCTAAATCGGTAGCCCAGACAGGCGTGGACTTTCTCTCGGTAGGCGTGCTGACGCACAGCGCCCCGGCCGCGGATTTGAGTTTGAGGATTTAACTATAGCATTTCCGGTTCAAAACCGCGTTTCGCAATCAGGAATGTCAGCGATGCCGCATTCGCGGTTTTGAGCCGGATAGCAGCGCTGGACGCCTGAGCTTGTCTTTTTACACAGACATAATTGAATCATGCAACAACGCTAATATTTAGGGGAAGCGCTATAAAACGCTTAATGTCTCATTTGGCTTGCCACGGCAACTCGTCTGTTTTCAGGTTTTGCCATATTTGGTCTGCGCGTCAATCATAACTATTGTTGAATCGCTCCGGCCAATTTCTGATACATCTCCATCAATTCCGCCACGATAGCGGGTTCTGGCGCGTCTTTGCTGAAGCCATAGACTTTCATCACAGCCCTGTCAAGCGCCTTATGCGCCTTTAACAACTCAGGCGGCATGGTAAGCGGGTCGTAAAGGTCAGCCAGCTATGCGGGTGGGATGGTATTGGCAACATACCATCGGAGTCAACCTTTTCACGCGCGAGGTAATTGCAAAACCTCTGGAAATTTTGCATGTCAACGCGGCAGTTACTGAAAAATTAGGATCTTGCGCCCACGTTCATGGCAACGTAAGAGGTTTTGCAAACAACTCATGCAAGCAGGGATGTAGTGATACAAGGTTAAGCGGCGTTACTCCCCATAACGGGCAGCGCCGCGTCAAAGCGTCAGCGTAACCAGCGCCACAAGCAGGCGTGCGGCAGCAGCGAAAGTGAAAGCGCAGGCGCTCCCCCAGGAGATTCCCCTTATATTTAACGCTGTCCCTCTGCCGCGACACAGCAAAAATTGCCTGTTGAAAATAGAAAAAAAAAAATAGCATTGTAAATATGAGAAGGGTTGCAATTCTAAAAATTGTTCGCCCTGACCACAGGAGGGCGCCGCCCATGAGAAAACAACTCTGCTGCATGATATTGGCCATGTTCGCTGTGGCTTTTGCTTTCGTCTCCTGCGGAGGCGGCGGCGGAAATAACAATAACGGAGGCGGCCAGACAGTCAGCGTCACGGGCGTATCCCTGAACAGGAACACGATGGCGCTTAATGCCGGAAGCTCCGAAACGCTTTCTCCGACTATAACGCCGTCAAACGCTACAAATAAGGGCGTAACATGGACGAGCAGCAACGACGCCATAGCGTCTGTGAGCAGCGGCCGAGTTACAGGCGTAGCGCAAGGCGCAGCCACAATCACAGTCAGGACAAACGACGGCGGTTATACAGCAACATGCTCCGTCACTGTAAGCCCGGCCACTACCACAGTGCCCGTAACAGGCGTGTCGCTCAACAAAAATACAATGACATTGACAGCGGGCGGTACAGAGCAGCTAACGCATACCATCCAGCCCTCAAACGCCACAAACCAAAATGTCACCTGGGAAAGCAATAACAGCGCCATAGCTGCAGTGAATAACGGCCTTGTGACGGCAATAGCATCAGGCAACGCCACAATCACTGTCAGGACAAACGACGGCAATCACACAGCAACATGCTCTGTAACTGTAAATCATGCCGTTACCACAGTGCCTGTAACAGGCGTGTCGCTCAACAAAAA
>JAISSN010000025.1 GCA_031273105.1 Holophagales bacterium
CATTTCGAGAGGCAAGGAACGCTTACGATGCCGTATCCGTAGCAAGGCGAGACCACGCTCTCGCCGCAGCCGACTACTTCAAAATTGCAGGACGCAATTTTGAAGTAGAATTGGAATAAAAAATAACTTTCTGCTTCAGGATTGCGGAACGCGATTTTGAAGCAGAAACAGATTTTACGCGCCCGTTGAGATGGTCGGTCACAAAAATGAGGCTTGCCATAATTTTTGCAAAAAAAACTCTTTGCATGGATTGAAAAATAAAGCAGACTATATTCAGTTGCTGACACAAGCGTCGGCTGCCCCCGCATTTCTTTAGCCTGGAAAGAAACGTGGTCAATCTTGATAATCCAGGCTATTTATTGCAGGTTTGCAACATGGCTCTAGGCACCGTCAAGTGGTTCAACGCAGAAAAGGGGTACGGCTTCATCACCCCTGACGAAGGGGGCGCCGACCTCTTCGTTCATCACTCCGCAATTCAGGAAAAGGGTTTCCGCACGTTGCAGGAAAACCAGAGAGTGAATTTTGAAATCGCGGAAGGACAAAAAGGCCCTCAGGCGTCCAACGTCACCAAGGCCTGATAACTACCACACCCCAAACCGACGGCCCGCTCTTCGGGCCGTTTGTGTTTTTGATATCGTAATTAGTCAGCTGGTTTTTCTTAAAAGGCGCAAATGTGAGCAATCCCCACAAGAACGTCATCATCATCGGCACAGGACCCGCAGGCTACACGGCGGCTATCTATACGTCCAGGGCCAATTTGTCTCCTCTTGTGTTTGAAGGCCCGCAGCCCGGCGGCCAGCTGACCATTACTACGGAAGTAGAAAACTTTCCCGGCTTTAAAGAAGGCGTCCTGGGGCCGTCGCTGATGGACGAGATGCGCGCCCAGTCGGAGCGTCTGGGCGCTGAGATAAGGGCCGAGACAGTTCTAAAGGTCAATTTAGGCGTAACCCCGTTCCAGATTGAGACCGATGGCGGCGGCTACACGTGCGACGCGCTAATCATCGCCACGGGCGCTCAAGCCAGGTGGCTCGGCATCGGCAAAGACGAGGAACTTTCACGCTCCGGCGGCGGCGTTTCGGCGTGCGCCACCTGCGACGGCTTTTTTTACAGAGGCAAAGAAGTAGCCGTTGTGGGCGGCGGCGATACAGCTCTGGAAGAAGCGATTTACCTGACAAAACACGCTTCCAAAGTGATATTGATTCACCGCCGGGACGCGCTGAGGGCCTCAAAGATCATGCAGGATCGGGCATTGGCCAGCCCTAATATAGAATTTGCCTGGAATAAGGCGATTGCACAAATCTTTACTAAAATGCTGGAACTCCCAGGCGGCGGGCAGGTTGAGCGCATAGCGTCGCTGCAACTGAAAGACACCGTAAATGGCTCTCTGTCCGAACTGAGAGTTGACGGACTTTTTGTGGCCATAGGCCATCAGCCCAACACGGGACTCTTTAAAGGCCAGTTGCCGCTGGACGAAAACGGTTACTTGATCGCGGAAAAAGGCTCAGGCAAAACGCCGATACCGGGCGTTTTTGCCTGTGGCGACGTGCAGGACCATACCTATAGACAAGCCGTAACAGCAGCCGGAAGCGGCTGCATGGCGGCCATTGACGCTGAAAGATGGCTGGCCGAAAAATAGTGTCGGGAGTGGAGCGCTCCGCTTGATTGCAATTTGGTTTTATCTCGTTTCAGCAGAAACGGAATAAAAACGTATTGACGTATTGCGCACAATGTGTTGCAATATGTATGTAATGTTATTTTCGGAGGACGCCGACATGACTGCTGCAAATATCAATGTACGAACGGACGGGGAATTGAAAGCGAGGGCGCAGGGCGTGCTGAATAGGCTCGGAATGGATATGTCAACCGCTATCAATATCTATCTGGTTCAAATAGTGGAAAAGGGCGGCATACCTATGGATTTGACTGTAAAAAAACAACGCCCCCCCCAGTTAGGCGGGTGGGAGGGCAAAATATGGATGTCCGATGATTTTGACGCGCCCATGGAAGAGTTTAGGGACTACGTGCAATGAATTTACTTCTCGATACCCACGTTATACTGTGGTTTGCGGAAGGTGGCGGCAAATTGTCGCAAGCGGCGAAACAGGCTCTTTGCGATGAAAATAACGTGAGGTACGTCAGTATTGTTTCCGCCTGGGAAGTAGCCATAAAGCTCAAAGCGGAAAAGTTGCGCTTTGACGGCGGGCTTTCAGAGTTCTATCGCGTGCTTGACCGCAATGATTTCTTCGAGATGGGAGTCAAGCGCAAGTATTTGAGCCTGCTCAACGGCCTTGACGATATCCACAGCGACCCCTTCGACAGACTGCTTATAGCTACAGCGCTGGCAGAAAACATCACAATAGTCACGGCTGACGAAAATATTCACAGGTATAAAGCCAGATGGCTTTGGTAGGGTTTAGTTACTAGTTATCAGTTACCAGCCGCTGACAACTGATAAGCGGCAACGGGGGAGGACACATGACAACTTTTGACCTAATCGTTATCGGCTCGGGGCCTGGGGGCTACATCGCGGCTATTCGCGGCGCTCAACTGGGGCTGAACACCGCCATCGTGGAAAAAGACGCTGTACTTGGCGGCACGTGTTTGCACCGTGGCTGCGTGCCAGCTAAAACCTGGCTGGAGACGGCCCATCGCTTTGAGCAAACGCGCCAGGCGGCGGATTATGGCATTGGCGGCGTTGACCCGAATTCTCTAAAGCCAGACCTGTCGGCGATACTCAGGCGCAAGGGGCGAATTCTCCTGAAGAACTCCAGGGGCATTGAGTTTTTGATGAAAAAAAACAGGGTGACGATACTCAAAGGCTTTGGTCAGTTGCTGGGCGGCGGGAGAGTGCGCGTTGATGAAGAAATATACGACGCAAAAAAAATCATCCTGGCCACGGGGTCAATACCAAAAGACTTGCCTGGCTTAGAGGCTGACGGCCAGCGCGTAATTAACAGTGATCACATCCTGGATATTTCCAAGGCGCCAGAGCGATTAATAATCCTCGGCGCCGGGGCTATCGGCGTTGAGTTTGCCAGCGTATTCAGCCGCCTTGGCTCGAAGGTGACATTGGTGGAATTCATGGATCAGCTTCTGCCCTTGGAAGACAGGGCCGTCGGCGAGGAATTGGCAAAAATCTTTACCAAAGCATACAAAATAGACGTGCGTCTGAAGACAAAAATCACGAGCGTGGAGCGCCATCCCGATAAAGTCGTTTGCAGCCTCGAAGGCGATAAATCCGGCGTTATTGAGGGCGATTGTCTATTGGTGGCCGTTGGCCGAGCGCCTGTCACCACGGGCGTTGGCCTTGAAAATACAAAGGCCGTGGCAGAGCGCGGCGTAGTGAACGTCGATGAATTCATGCAGACATCGGAACCTGGCCTGTACGCCATCGGAGATATAGTAAAAACGCCTATGCTCGCCCACGTAGCTTCAGACGAGGGCATAGTTGCCGCAGAGCACGCCGCCATGGAGCTAGGCGTAAACGTAGCGCCTCACGCCATTGACTACGACCGCGTGCCCGGCTGCACTTACTGCGACCCGGAAGTGGGCAGCGTGGGGCTGACCGAGAGGTCAGCCATAGAAAAGGGCTTTGAGGTTCAAACTGGCGCTTTCCCCTTTATGCCCCTTGCCAAGGCCAACATCATGGGCGAACCCCACGGGTTTATTAAGGTTGTCGCCGACGCCAGGACAAAAAAAATCCTGGGCATACACATAATCGGCCCCAAGGCCACAGAATTAGTGGCTTCCAGCGTGGCTATACTGGCTGGACAACTAACCGTTGACGCGCTGATACAAACCATGTATCCCCACCCGACGCTTAACGAAGCCTTCCCCGAAGCCGCCCGCGCCGTTTATGGCAGGGCGCTGAATTGCTGATAAAAAAAATATAACTTCGCGGACACGCTATTCAGTGGGACTTGATTGCGCTAAAACTTATACTTGGCGTTGACAAACCAGGTTCGTCCCTGTGCCGGAAAGTAGAGGCGCTGTTGATAGTTGCGATCAAGGATATTTGTAAATCCGCCGTCAATCGTTATGGCCTTGGTTGGTTTGTAGCCAATGGTCAGGTTTGCCGTTGTGTATCCGCCCAGAACCTCCGCCGAGTCTTCTGTTGCGCTCTGATACTCTACGCTTGCCATTATATACCACTGGTCGAAGGGAGTAGCCTTAGCGAAGCCAGTGAGCCTGTTTTTTGGCGTCTCTCTTAAAGGACTCTCGGGTTTGCTGACATTCTCGCGGTTTATATAGGTATAAAAGGCGTTTGCTTCCAGCCATGTCGTCGGCTTGAGATAGAACGATAACTCTATACCGCTGTGCCTGGCCTTTTCAATATTTTGCATTTGAGACAGGTTGCCCTGAACATTTGTAACTTCAGCAATCAAATTATTAATGTCGCTATAGAACAATGCGCCTTCGATGGCCAACCACGGCGTCAATTTTGCTTTAACGCCAATGTCATAATTCGTTGAGTCTTCGGGATCCAGGTCGGGGTTTGGTATATAAGCGCCAAAGCGTTCTGAATACCTGTCTGATAATGTCGGGAATCTATTTTTTCTCGCAACGGTTACATATGCGTGCAAGTTATCTGTCGCTTTCCAGAAAGCGCCAAATATGCCCTGTACAAATGACTGGGAGGCCTTTGGCTCATTTTCGCCTAAATCAAGCGGCTTTTGTCTATCCATGCCCAAACCAAGCGTGAGGTCCAATTTTTCATTGACCTTGATTGAATCTTCGATGCCAATTGAAGTAAGCTCGTTTTTAAGGTGTCTCCACTCTGTCCAATTTGAATCCAAACGTCTGTTTACATCCCTCTTCACTTGGGCGACCGCCCTTATGCTATGCCCCTTGAACATGGTTGTTCCAAGTTCAAGCAACGCCCCGTTGGTAAAATCATCGTACGTTGAGGGGCTGCCCGTCCTCAGGTCAGTATATGTGTTGCTTGTGTAGATATTCAGCGTGTTTTTGTGTGTGTCGTGAAACGCGCGGAATTTTATGTAGCTGTCTGAGCCAATGCCTGTGTGGGAGATGAAGTAAATGCTGTCCTTGTCCCAGGTGGGCCATCGCCAGAAATCTCTTGCCGGACGCACGGCGCCTCCGGTTGGCTCGGGTACGCCCCGTTCACCTTTTTGGAGCATGTAGCCTATGACATACTCGTTGTTGGAATTTGGCGTAAAACCAAATTTGGCTGAGAGTTTGGAATCTTTATAATCGCTGTTTTCGCGCCTTTTGCCGTCTTCTCTATCTGTAGCGACATAGTTTGACGACATTTTGAAATCGCCGCGCTCGCGCATACTGCCGCCTACCTGTATGTAAAAGTTGTCCTGGTTGCTGCCTGCATTAACGGCGGCTGTTCTGCCGTCCCCGTCTGACGCGCCCAGTAAGAAGTTGCCTTCAAATTTTTCACTTGGCCTTTTGGTAACCAGGTTTATAGCGCCGCCTAAAGTATTTGGCCCGTAGAGAACAGAGCTGAAGCCTTTGGCAACCTGTATTTCCTCAATGTCGAAAATTGAGAAGTGCTGGAAATCCACCTCTCCGCGGTATGGAGTGTAGGAGGGAATGCCGTCCAAAAACACGGGGACGCGGCGCGAATCATTGCCGCGTACATAAATCAGCAGGTCTCCTCTGGTAGCGCTCACTGAAAAGCTAAGTCCGGGCAAAAATGTCAGCGCGTCTGAAACGTTTCTCGCGTTAATCATTTCTATCGTATCCGCCGAAACCCGCGTGTGGACTTGTTCCAGCACTTCCTTATCGGCTGTCACCACCACTGTTACTTCGCCCATGACCCTGGGTTCATCCTTTTTCTTTTGTTCAGCCTGCTTTTTTTTGGCGTCGTCTTGCTTGTTATCCTGAACCGCAGCTTCGTCCTTTGACCCGTTCTGGACAGGGGTGTCCGCAGCCGCTAGACCGCACCCGGCAATGATGAGAACTGGCACGAGTTTGTTTAGTTGTTTTAACATTTTGTAACCCCTTTCCTGGTTTCGCCTTACACTTTGTGGGCGATAGGCTTTCAATTATACAACGAGAATATTTTCAATGGAAGCTAAAAATAGTTGACCAGTTATAGTAATTCAACTTGAGAAGCGTCTTGCAGTATTAAAGTTACGTCTGCGCTTGGAACGCTTGCGATGCCGTATCCGCAGCTTCTCGTTTCGCTCCCCGCCTTTGGCGGCTTGCTACACTCTCAGCGCCACCTTAGAGCCGTAAGGCTTTGGCGCTGCCTAAGCAGCACCAAAGACCAACGGCTCTTGGGTGGCGTCCTGCGCGCACCGCGCGCTTCAACTTTTTCAAAGTTGAACGGCCATATAGTCCACAATAAGAAGCATGAGTTTTGTGCATCTTCACACACACACCGAGTTCAGCCTTTTAGACGGCCTTACCCGGGTTACGGACTTGGCGGCTAAGTGCGCAAATACGGGTATGCCCGCCGTTGCCATTACGGATCACGGCAATATGTATGGCGTCATGCGCCTTTTGGACGCCTGCGAAAATTCTTCTGTCAGGCCCATATTTGGGTGCGAGGTGTACGTCGCCCCCAGGTCGCGCCACGAGCGCAGGGTTGATACAAGTTCTCAAAATCAGGAGGGGATGGACGACTGCGTTGACCCTTCCGGGCAGCGGGACGCCGGTTATCATCTGGTTCTCCTGGCAAAGAACTCAGAAGGCTTTGCCAATCTGTCCAAGCTGGTTACAAAGAGCTTCACAGAGGGTTTTTACTATAAACCCAGGGTTGATAAGGAACTGCTCGGGGAGTACTCAAAGGGCCTGATATGTCTCTCGGCTTGTCTGGGCGGGGAGGTTCAGGCCCGTTTGCTCAACGGGACCTTTGAATCCGCCGAGAGGACGGCAAGGGAGTACAGAGATATTTTTGGAGAGGATTACTACCTTGAAATTCAGGACCAGGGCTTTGAGGCCGAGCGCCTGATAATCCCGAAGCAACTGGAACTAAGCCGCGTCACAGACATACCCCTGGTGCTTACAAATGACGCCCACTACCTTGACCAGTCAGACTCAGACCTGCACGACACATTACTCTGCATCGGCACCAAAAAGCTAAAAAACGAAGCCCACAGGATGCGCTTTATCACCAACCAGTTTTATGTAAAAACGCCTGACGAGATGGCCCGACTCTTCCCTGACAGGCCGGACTTTTTAGAGCGCACGCTGGAAATTGCCTCCAGGATTGAAGTCTTTCCCATAACCAGAAAGCCTGTCACGCCAAACTTTCCCGTTCCCGACGGTTTTAACCTGAACAGCTACTTTGCGCATGTTTCCAGGGAGTGGTTTGAAAAGAGGATGGAAGAGTGCAAGCCCCTATGGGCAAAGGGTCAGCTTACCCATCAGGAATCCGAATACAGGAAGCGCCTTGAGTTTGAACTGGACGTCATCCTGAAAATGGGTTACCCCGGCTACTTCCTGATGGTGTGGGATTTTATTGCAAAGGCAAGGGATATGGGCGTGCCTGTGGGGCCGGGCCGCGGCTCGGCGGCGGGCAGCATCGTGGCCTGGTCCCTTAGAATAACTGATATTGACCCCATGCAGTTTGGCTTGCTGTTCGAGCGTTTCCTCAACCCGGAGCGGGTGTCCATGCCCGACGTTGACATTGACTTCTGTAGGGACGGGCGGCAAAAGGTGATTGATTATGTGACAGAAAAATATGGCAGAGACAGGGTCTGCAACATCGTCACGATTAATTCCATGAAGGCAAAGGCGGTCATTAAAGACGTGGCCAGGGTTTTTGAAAAAGACTTCAACTGGTCAAACGAGCTTACCAAGCTGGTTCCCCTGGAAATTGGCATAAAGGTAAGGCAGGCCATAGAAAAATCCGACCGCCTGAAAGAGCGGTACGAAAAAGAAGCGGACGTAAAGGAGATACTGGATATTTCAGCGCGTCTGGAGGGCATAGCGCGCAACGCCGGCGTTCACGCGGCGGGTATAATCATCGCCCCCGATGAATTGACCAAGTTCGCGCCCCTGTGCAAAGACAAAGACGACAAGGTGATGGTGCAGTACACCATGGTTGAGGCGGAGCGCGCCGGACTCATGAAAATGGACTTCCTTGGGCTTGAAACGCTGACCCAGATAGCAAAAATCCAGGGCTACATCGCTATGCGCCACGGCGCGCCCGTTGATATGACGTCTATTTCGGCCTTTGACGACCAAAAGACATTCAGGCTTTTCAGTCAGGCCGACACGGACGGTATCTTTCAATTTGAATCATCAGGCATGAAGCAGCTTTTGAGGGCGCTCCAGCCCGACCGCTTCGACGACCTGATAGCCCTGAACGCCCTGTTTCGCCCTGGGCCACTGGGCGCGGGCATGGGCGAGACATACGTCAACAGACGTCATGGCCGCGAAGTCGTTAAATATCTGTTTCCTGAACTAGAGCCAATACTAAAGCCAACCTATGGCGTGATTTTGTATCAGGAACAGGTGATGCAAATAGCCCAGGCCATAGCAGGCTTCAGCCTTGGCGAAGCTGACATGCTGCGCCGCGCCATGGGTAAAAAAGACATCGAAAAGATGAAAAAGGAAAAGGCGGGTTTCATCAAGCGAGGTACAGCCAACGGCTTTAACGGAAATAAGGTTGCCGAGCTGTTCGACTTAATTGAATACTTCGCCGGTTACGGTTTTAATAAATCTCACAGCGCGGCATACGCCATGATCGCCTTTGAAACGGCGTTCCTGAAAGCGAATTACCGAACAGAATTCATGGCCGGCCTGCTCAGCGCCAAGAGCCAGCGCGCCAACGACGTGGCAAAGTACATCGCCAATTGCCGGGAGCAGGGCATAGAAGTCCTGGGGCCGGATATCAACGAAAGCAATGAAGATTTTACAATTACCAGGGATGGAAAAATCCGCTTTGGCCTGGCGGCTATAAAGGGGCTGGGCGAGGCCGCCCTCAAGTCCATTTTAGAGGCGAGGCAAAGCGAAGGCGGGGCCTTCAAAGACGTATTCCACGCGATAAAGAGCGCGGACGTACAGAGGGCAAATAAGAGAGTGTGGGAAAACCTCACTAAGGCGGGCGCCTTCGACAGCCTTGAGCCTAACAGGGCCGCCATTCTCCACGGACTTCCCAATGCTCTCGAAAGTGTGTCCAGGAGGAACAACGCGAGCCTCGGCCTGGTAAGCCTCTTTGACGAAGCGGAAATGGCCTCCCTGGGCGTCGCCTGGGATGTGCCGGAGGGCATTGAGCCCTGGGAACGCAAGGAGCGCCTCAAGGCTGAACGGGAAACGCTGGGTCTCTATGTTTCAGGGCATCCACTGGAAGAATTTGTGGACGCCATAAAGGTACACACCGTTGGTAGTCTGGCTGAGCTGAAGGAGCAGGTTGCCTCTGGAAGATTTAAGGACAAAGACGAAGTGAGCGTTGGCGTCATGGTTGCGGGGGTTACTTATAAGACCAATAAAAATGGCGAGCCGTGGGGAATCCTGGCTCTTGAAGACCTCACGGACAAGGCCGAGGCGCTGTTGATGGCCACCATTTTTGACACTTCCACCAAACAGAGGGTGCGGCCATACGAAAGCTACCGCCATCTGGCAATGCCCGACCAGTTATTGAGAATTACGGGCGAGTTGCGCGTTGAGGTAGCCGATAGTCCATACGAAGACGAAGAAGAGTCAAGTGAACAGATACAAATTAAAATATTTGCCAAGCGTCTGGAGCCACTGGAAGACTTTCAGGGGCGGGGCTTCACGGGCGCGCTTATTGAATTGCCCTCCGGCCAATACCCACCCAATTTATTGCCAATACTGCGCCAGAACAGCGGCCACCTGCCCCTGACGCTGGAATATAAAACAGCAGGCGGCGAAGTGGCTAAAATAAGGGCCGGATCAAAGTTTTGCGTGGGCTTTAACCCGGAATTGGCAGAGAGGTTGAAAGCGGAGACGGGGTGTATGTTGAGATGGATATATTGAAAAAGCTCTCAAAATAATTGTTGCCGCTCACAAGGTTGAAGTAAAAACGGAATAAAGGCGGGGATAAGATTATTTTAACAGCGTCTTAACTTCCTCTGGCGGCTCAAATGTGGATTTTGGAATTTCAACATTATTTTTAATTTCAGTAATTACTATGGTCATCGTCTGCCCAGGGACGTTATTAATAACCTGGTGGGGTACCATTACGCCGTCCGCTTTTCTGTAGTCCTTCTGTACGATTTCTATGGCCAGTTTTCCCATTGGTGATTCTGATATTGCGTCAATCCTTATCAGCAAGCCTGTTTCTTTAGAATAGTAATGCGTCCTTGGATTTCCGACCTTTGGCGTGACTATAACCTTGTAGCACTCTTCGCCTTCCACCTTTTCTATGCCTTCGGTTGTCGCGCTTGTGTATTTAGTTTTCCAGTCGTAGTCGTGAAAAATGGCTTCGTTCAGAGCTTCTTCGGCCTCCCTGCCTTCCTTTATGGATGGGCCGGTCATCGCGCTATAGCTCCAGGCTATTGCGCCGTCGCAACCCTCAAGTATTTTGCCCATGTTCGGTATTTCTAATTCCATGAGATGCAAGTTGGGTTCGGCGGTGTAAACAGTCATGTTCGCCTTAATACCCATAGCGGCAAATTCATAAGTTCCTTTTGCGACGGTATTTCTGATTTTTTTATAGGCATCTACACCGCCAGTGACCTCAACGTATTTGTCAATGATAGATCCGCCCGAAGGCAATTCCGCCTTGGCGGTAGTTTCTTCCTGAGCCTTTGGGACTGTTTTTTCTTCCTGAGCGGATAGTGTTGAGATGCTCAGCGCTGTCAGGCAGGCGAGAAGGGAGTGTTTAAGCATGGCGTTCTCCTTGTTAAAAATGTGGTTAAAAGTATTGTCAATTTGATTTAATCCAGGCGATAGCTCGGTCTAGTATTGGGTCTTTTCCATCCAACAAGTCCGCTTGCGTTGGCGCGATTATTTCATCTGGCGTAACCCCTAAGCCCTCAAGGGGTTTGCCGCCTTCAGAGATATAGTTGGCGAGGATATATTGAAAACCGTCGCCGTTGGGCAGGCGGGCAAAGGCCGAGGGCAGCGCCGCTCCGGCAGTAGGCGTCCCAAAGATACGGGCGCGCTTGAGGTCTTGCATACCGCCCGCGAATATTTCTGACGTTGACGCGGAACACCCGTCAACCAGTATGGCAAGGGGCGCGTTAGTGGCGTTTGGGCGCGGAGACACGACAAAATTCAGCGTTGCGCCGCGCAAGAAAGTAGTCCCCAGTTTAAGCCCCTTTTGGCTGGTGAACCAGCCCGCCGCCCCCATAGCCATGCCGCCAATGCCCCCCGGGTTGCCCCGAAGATCAATTATGAAGCCCCTGACTTTCTCAGCTTCATTCATGATTTCTGAAAAGGCGCTGGCCACGGCCTCTGGGTTCAGCCAGATGTTGAACTTGATAATCCTTACGTCGTCTTTTGTGTAACTCGTTTCTACCCAAAAACGAGCAGAGGGCATAGAGCCGAATGTCACACTTTCACCCTTGGGCGCTATTCTGTTCAGTTTTAGCGTTTTAACGTCTTTGCCGTCGTTGAATTCAATTTCAACGGACTGAGAGGGCTGACCAACGATTAAACTTTCAACGGCCCTCGCGCTATACAGGTCTTTGAGCGTGGTTTTTGCGTATATTTCTTCAACGCGCTCAATAATCGGCGCGACGGGCTTTCCGTCAACCCTGAGTATTTCCCAGCCCGGCGCTACGCCAAGCAATGCCGCTGGCGACTTGGCTTCAACGAGTGTCACGATGGCCCGCCCGTCCAATACGCGAAGCTCTATCCCCGGCGTATGGTCGCCTGTATTGCCGCCGCGCAGGTCGTCATAGGCCGAGGCCGGTATTACGCCTATGTGCGTCTGTCCTAAAAGCCCCAGCATTTCGTTCATGACATCGCGGCCTTCTTCATCTGACGCAGCCTTTTCAATACGGGGACTGTATTTTTCATAGACCCCCTGCCAGTTCAGACCGCCGAGGGCGGGGTCATAGTGCTTGTCCTTTACCGTTGTCCAGACTTCCTCAAAGGAGGCTATCAGTAACTGCTTCCGCTCAGGGCCAAATTCATCCTGAACACCCGCAAAACAAGCAAAAGCGGCGACTAACGTGATTGTGAAACGAAGCAGAGTGAACAATACCCACCAATAATCTAATATCTCAGATTATCATGGGGCAAGGGATTATTATAGGAAATATCTCATGACGCCTATTGAAGAATTGAAACGTGCGGAAACTCTCATGAATGAAAATGCTTACGATGAGGCTGTAGTAATTTATCTGGGCCTCAGGCAGCGGTACAAGGAATTCGCGCCGCTCTGCAACTATCGCATAGCGGCTATTTCCAACAACACCGGCGATCCGCTGACGGCGTACGATCTCTACTACAAGGCGTTTTCTGCTAAACCAGACCTTGCCGAAATTTTGTATGGCAGCGGCCACTCAAGCCATAACTATGTGTACAGTGGAAAAAAGGACGAGACGCAACTGACAGTCTGTCCGCTATGTTGCGGTTCTGATGTTCAACCCAGGTGGTGTTACCCGCTTACGGAGGCGCAAGGATACAAGTGCGGCTTCACGCCGGTTGACTACAGCATTTCCAGTCATTACAACGGCTCCATGGAGGTTATATCTGTTATACGAAAGCGCTAAAGCCCAAAAAGCGGCT
>JAISSN010000044.1 GCA_031273105.1 Holophagales bacterium
GTAGTCGGCTGCGGCGAGAGCGTGGTCTCGCCTTGCTACGGATACGGCATCGTAAGCGTTCCTTGCCTCTCGAAATGCTACGCATTTCGGCGCGACATCCGTGTCGCGCATTCCAATTCCAGATAGAAATTAAAGCAATTTCTATTTAGAATTGGAATAAAATCATTACTCCTCAATTTCATATTTGCCATTGATCCGCTTTTCAATGTCCTCCGCAGACGGTAGAGTATCGGCCAATTCATGCGGCACAAAATCAGAGAGCCTGTACTCGCTAACGCCTATAGGCTTGTTGATGTCGCGCAGGGCGTATTCGGCTGTTAGCCTGTCTCGCTCTTTACAAAGCAGAATTCCTATTGATGGGTTGTCATGTTCGTAGCGAAGCAGATCATCAACCGCAGAAAGGTAAAAATTCAACTTGCCGGCGTATTCTGGCTTAAATTCGGTATTCTTGAGTTCAATGACGATATAGCAACGGAGCTTGGTGTTGTAGAACAGCAAATCAAGATAATAATCCTTACCGCTAATCTCTAAGTGATACTGGTTCCCTACAAAAGCAAAGCCTGTGCCGAGTTCCATGATTGTCTTGGCAATGTTGGCAATTAGTTCATGTTCAATTTCGCGCTCAATAATTCCCTCGCGTTGCCCCACGAAGTCGAACACGTACGGATTCTTCAATGTCTCTATGGCCAGATTGCTCTGGGGCTGTGGAAGCATAATTTTGTAGTTTGTAGCTTTCTCACCTAATGCTTGCCGCTGATATGTCTTTGTGCCAACGTAGTACTCAAGCGAAGACAAAGACCAGCCATTCTCAATGGTCTGGGCGGCGTACCAGAGGTACTCATCAATGGTCTTTGTTTTATCAAAGAGATAGCTGTTATGTGACCATGTCAAAAGTGCAGACACTGTCTGCACTTTTTCTTTACATGGCACGATCTCGGCAAATTTCTTCATATAGCGCAGGTTACGGGCAGAGTAGCCCTTAGCGTCAGGGAAATTCAATTTGATGTCGCGCGCTAGGTTTTCAACAAATCCGCTTCCGTAATTGTTGTTTTCTGCGATGATCCTGCCTATATTCCAATACAACAATATTTGCTCGCGGTTCATACCCAGAACGGCTTTATAGCGGGCATTCTGAATCTGTGTCCTGACGCTTTCAAGCGCCTGTAGATAGTCGTTGCTATTTATTAGCATTGCGATGTCTCCGCAAATAACTTCAGCCGTTTGACTATCAGAGCGTCATCAACTGTATCAAATTCCCGCATGACACTATCAATCAGCTTGAAAAACAGACGCTCTTCCTGTTTTTAAAGCTGATTAGCCAAGCGGGTACTCACCCATCACTATCTGCAGCGCCTCGCGGATGGCGGAAAGTGCCTTTTCCAGGTCGGCGTCCGTGTGCCTGGCGCTGATGTACCAGTGGTGGTAGGGCTGGATGAATAGCCCCCGGCGTATGGTCTCTGTGTAAAAGCGCTCCCGGCGTTCCTTGTAGTAGTTGTCAACCTTGTTGAATGTCAGGTAAGGCATAGGGGGGATGCCGCTCACTTGGGCGGGGGCGCTGGTTTGTTTGACGATATTTTCTAATTCCGTCAGGAAAGTTTTACCCTTGGCCCAAACCACGTCTATGATTTTGTCCCGTTGCAGTATTTCTATGCACTTGAGGGCGGCTGCCATTTCAAGGCTGTTGGGAAAAAATGTTGAACTGATGAATACTTTTTTCTCGCATACGTCCATGAACTTAGCTTTGCCCACGACGGCGCTGATCGGATAGCCGTTTGCCATCGCCTTGCCAAAGGTACTCACGTCGGGCGTCACGCCATAGTGGGCCTGGGCGCCGCCTAACGCTACGCGAAAACCGGTGCGGATTTCATCAAAGATGAGCACGGCCCCGTATTTATCCGCCAGCTCGCGCACGGCCTGCAAATAACCGGCCGGGGGCGCCATGACGGGCTTGGCCAGGGGGTGTCCTACAGGCGTTACGATGATTCCAGCAATATCGCTCGCGCGGGCCTTTAGCTTTGTTTCCAGGTCAAGGAGGTCGCCGTATTCAAATTCAACCGTTAAGTCCAGCAAACACTGGGGCACGCCGCCGTGAACCTCCACGGCCCAGTCGTGCCAGCCGTGATAGCCGCACCTGAGGATTACGTTTTTGTCCGTATGACCTCTGGCTATGCGCACTGCAACGCTCGTGGCGTCAGAACCAGTCTTGACGAGTATCACCTTTTCGGCGCTGGGTATAATGTCAATCAGCTTTTGCTCCAGCTCATTCTGTATGGGCTGGACTAGCGAAAAGCAAAAGCCCTTTTCCATTTGCGCCTTTACGGCTTCATTTATTTCGTTTTCATTGTAGCCCATGATGATGGGGCCGTAGGCGCAGAGCATGTCAATGTAATCATTGCCGTCAACGTCAACGATATGTCCGGCGTACCCGCGCTCCAAAAATATGGGGTATTCGCCCGGCACAAAGTTGTACGGGCGGCGTATGCCCATCATGCCGCCGGGCGAAAGCTTTTGGGATTCCTCGTACATCCGCGTTGATTTTGCAAGATTGAGCTTTGGCGCTGACTGCGGCATGGCTGGCCTCCTTACTATATCTGTTAGACTTGTGGAGCATAACACTTTTAAGACTGTTTTGGGACAATGTTTTCTGAACCCAGGCACAAGCCATGCCCAAATTTTTTCAATCAGCTCGAAAGGGGGACTTGTCCTGTTTTTAAGCTGATTGCCGCCTATGCATATTTTTCTTCAAACAACTTGCGCAATTCCTTGTTTTCTCTAAGTTCCCAAAGCGTTATCTCGGCGTGATCCTTTGTGAAACCGTTGCCTACAATCATCGTAATGTCTTTGCCCACGCCCTCGGCCCCAAGCGCGGCCTTGCCGAAGTGCGTCGCCATGCTGAAAAAATATACGACGCCTTCCTGCCGGCACGGCAGTATTGTGGCCATTTCGGTGTTTGGGACGTTCACGCAGTTAAAGACCACGTCGTAATCATGACCGCTATTGGCAACCAAGACCTTGTGCAGCAGAAGAAGCGGCTTGGTTGCGTCCTCCACTACAACTTTGTGGCATAGGTTCAGCGACTTGAGAATCATTCCGTCTTCAGGCAAATAGACGTTGCCCACCACCCTGCCCGTTGGGCCAACGCGCTTCATGGCTTCATAGGCCACCAACATGCCTGACTTGCCCCCGGCCCCCAGTATCAGAACGCTCTGACCCGGTTTCACGAGTTTGGCAGCCTGGGCTGGCGCTCCGGCAACGTCCAGGGCCGCCAAGGCCAGGCCTTCATCCATGTCTGCAGGCAATTTGGCGTAAATGCCGGACTCAAACAGGATCGCCTGCCCATCAATTTCGACCCTGTCAATTTCAGGGCGGATGCAGAGGATTTTGTTTATTTTAAGCGGTGTGAGGCTTAAAGAAACCAGCGAAGCTATGCGGTCGCCCACACTAAGCCCTCTTCTGGCAAGGGCGCTGCCTACCGCCGCCACCGCGCCTATGAACATGCCCCCCGAACCCGTTACAGGGTTTTGCATCTTGCCGCGCTGGGAGACGATATTCAGGATTTCAGCCTCCAGCTTCACCAGGTCGCCGCCGGTGGCTTCCTCTAACTGGGTAAAGCTGGCCGAATCAATGTTGAGGGCTGTGACGTTCAGCAGTATTTCGTTGTCATAGATCTGAGACATGTCGTTATTCAGGCGCGCCGCAGGCTGGGGGAGAACCCCGGGCGGTTCGATTACTCTGTGAGAACCATACTTGCAACCCAAAGCCATTGAGAGCCTCCTTTTAATATTATGTCATATTTAAATATCGGCAAACATTTGCCAGGCCAGTCTAAGTATCAACCCCGCTACTACTATCGTGAACAGGGCGCGAACCCACCTGCTGCCTTTTGCCAGGGCCGTTTTTGCGCCAAGGTCGCCGCCAATTCCATTTGCTGCGGCCATGCTTACGGCCACTAAAGGCAGCCAACTGCCTTTAAAGACAAAAAGGGCAAGGCTCGCCATGTTGGACGCCAAGTTGACCGTTTTGGAGAGGGCCTAGGCTCTCAGGAAGTCAAAGCCGAGAAGGGCCACAAAGAAAAAGTCAATCTCCTTTCTGAAATTAACAGAATTCTTGCAAAGTGAGATTGAAAGTTAAGGCTCTACATATATCGCCTAGCTGACGTGTCTGTTGGATGTCGGGTTTATCAGCAATTTTGGACAACTGGGCCGCGCCGCATGAGGCGCAGAATTTTATACCTTGGGCGTTGTTATTCCAATTCTAAATAGAAATTGCTTTAATTTTTATTTAGAATTGGAATGCGCGACATGGATGTCGCGCCGAAATGCGTAGCATTTCGAGAGGCAAGGCGAGACCACGCTCTCGCCGCAGCCGACTACTTCAAAATTACAGGACGCAATTTTGAAGTAGAATTGGAATTAGCTCCGCATTTGGTACAAAAGGGTATGGTTGTTGGTAACTCCTTGTAATGTCTTGAGAGGGTCGGAGCTTGATTTTTCCACAGGCGCGGCTTAAGATGGAAAAAAGGGTTTCGACATGGAATTTTTGCTTGAGTTTGAGCAGGAAACGGATGAACGATGGATAGCAGAAATTCCTGAACTCCCAGGTGTGCTTGCTTATGGCGTGACCGGGACGCAGGCGGGCGAAAAAGCCAAGGCCCTTGCCCTGTTGTTGAAAAATACGTCCAAATCTAATTCGTGATACATCATGGACAAGGCTGCATATCCGAGGTTCCTGCGGTTGCAGACCCCGGGTTCCAGCCGCTCGTCCCGACTT
>JAISSN010000079.1 GCA_031273105.1 Holophagales bacterium
CGTGTTTGACAACATCTATAACTCTCAATCTATAACTCTCAAAATGTTGTCCCCAGGCTGAATTGAAAATCTGACTTGTTGTCCGGGTCAAAGTCGTATGGGTTCAGCTTGTGCGCCCAAATCAAACGCAGCGGCGCGGGGCTGATTGGCAGGAAAAACCTGAATTCCACGCCAACGCTTCGCCGCAGGTCTTCAGAAAATATCCTGTGTCCAGATGCCCAGGCGTTGCCCATGTCATGGAAGAGTACAATTCTGAATTCATCAGCGATTGTCAGCTGATATTCAAGATTGGCCAGAAATTGCTTGTTGCCGCCCACTACAACCCGGTTTCCTAAGTCATTCAGCTTTTGCGTTCCAACCCACCCGTACCTGTAGCCGCGAATAGTGTTTTCTCCTCCTGGCCTGAAGTTCTCCCAGATGGGTTGCTCCTGGCTGCTCAGGTTAGCCATGTACCCGTAGCTGACGTTGAAGGCAAAAACATGACGATCGGCAAAACTCTTAAAATAAGAAGATTCTATGCTGGTCCGGTAAAAAGGCCTGTCGCTGCCAAATTGCCAGCCGCCATAACCAAAGCCAAAGCCTAATTTGAAGCCCCCGGTGGGCTTGAAGGGATGGTTCACGGTGCTGAACACCAGGTTCAAATTGACCGTTGACGTCAGCTGACTGCCTGAAGTGCGGAAATAGTAGTTATGACCTCCTTCAATTTCTATAATGCGGAAGTTGTAACCGACGCCTATTTGAGTAAAGCTGGTCCAACCGCCCCATTTATCAGAGGGCATAAATGTCGCAAGCCTGGTTCCCGTGGATAGCCCAACGCCACGGGTATGCTCCCTGTAAGCATAATCAGTGCCTACCATGTCGGCGTCATAGGTATATGAGTTGTCTGACAGGCTGACGCCGAAGGAAAAAGGCTTGTCCATTACGTATGGTTCTGTGAAAGCAACTGAAAAGGCTCTCTGGAACTCTCCGATGTTGAAGCTGGCTCCAAGCGTTTGGCCGCCGCCGCGAAGGTTTTTTGTAGAAACAACGGCGCCCAGGGTTATTCCGAAAACCTCCCCGTAACCGGCGTTAAACTGAAACTCGTTTACGCCGGCCTCTTCCCCCTTGATAACTATGTCAACCAGCGGTTTGTCTCCAACAGGTTTAACATCTGGAAAATTAGGCGGCTTGACTTCAAAAAAGCCCAGCTGGTTAACCCCCAGCACACCGTTTTGAAGCGTTTCTATACTAAAAGGATCGCCCTCTCTGAGTGGCATAACGGCTCTGCGGAGTACTTTGTCCAGCGTACTGTTGTTGCCCTGAAAAGATATTCGCCTGATGAAAAACTTCTCTCCTTCCCGCATGGAAAGCGTTGTGTCAACTTTTTTTACGCCGTTTTCTTCCCTGGTTACATATTTAGGCGTAACAGACGCCTGAGCGTATGCCAGGTTTCTGTATAATTTTTCTATTTCTTCAATACCCTTATTGAGCGCGTAAAAATCCATGGGCTGATTTACCGTTGGCGGCAGATCCTTTGTCCTGGGCCTCAGGTTCAGGAACTTTGCGATCCAGCTATTGTCTCGCCTGGCCTCCCCTATCTTTCTGCGAAACACGGCTTCTCCCCTGGCGCCTCTCAGGCCGGGAATCTTTTCGTTGCCTTCGAAAGCCAGCTTGCCTTCGTAAAAATTTTCGCCTTCAAGCAGTTGGAAAGTGAGCGTGGCCCTGAGGTCAACCTTAGGTTGCTTAAATTGTTCAACGCGCCTTAGATTTTTGGCTCTTTGACGGGGAGTAGTATGGTCTTGAATATCCTTTGTAGGCTGTCCGACAAAAATATCTTTATAACCAAGGCGCAAATAAGCGTTTTTTAGATTCTGCATATCTTCTTCGATGTTTTTATCAATTATGAGATCATGGCTCGTCATCCAACTGAATATCCAATTTTCGCGGGTTTTTTTCATTACCTTTTTTAGCCGCCTGTCACTTAAAACCTCATTGCCCTGAAAGCTGATTTTGTAAATTCTGGCCTTACTGCCCTCATTGATTTCAAAAATCAAACGGCAGATTCCGGCGCCCATCGGCTCTAATAAAATATCAATAACGGGATCGCTAAATCCCTTCTCACCAGCCATATCAACAATGTGGCTTTTTATTTTTCTCGCCGTTTCAGGGTTATAAATGGTGTCAGGAGTTATTTCAAGTCTATTTTCTTTGATTTTATCTTTGATATTCGAAAGACCAATATAGGTTCCGCCTCTGTAGTCAATTTCTTTAACCAAAGGGCGTTCATTTACTTCAATAATTAATATCTTTCCATCTTCTTCATCATCGTATTTAATTTTAATATTGTCATAAACGTCTATGGCCCACAGTTTTTCTAAAACAGAGGAAAAATCTATGTTACGAAAGTCGTCGCCTTCCTTTATGCCTACTCTGAATAACAAGTTTTCTTTTGTTATTTTTTGGGCGCCAATGACGTCAATTTTCTTAATTACATCAGGACTTTGACCCATCAGGACATTAGCGCCGGCTACCAGTAAAAAAGTCGCCAAGCCCAGGTTGCGTAAAGAAAGTCTGGAGAAAGCATCGCTGATTTGGTTTGATGAGACATTACTATTGGGAATCATTCCGTATCCAAAAGATTGAGGGCGGTCGGCGCTAAATACATCCTTACAGAATCATGGGAGGCCGCAGAAAAGACTTTCGGGTTTATTTCATTCCCTCTACTCCTATTTCCAGGGGTTCTGCTTCAAGGGAAGCGTCTGGAACAAATATCGGCTCTAACGCGTCGCCGCTTATGTTCAGGTCAAAGTGAACATCTCCTGAGAGCGTTTTATCCTGGGCGATCATAAGTTCAGCCAAAGGGTCTTCGATTAGCTTTTGAATGGCCCGCCTGAGGGGGCGCGCGCCGTAAGAACGGTCGGGAGCCGTGCTCTTTAAAACGAAGTCTATAGCTGCGTTAGACAGGGTGACGGCGATGTTGTGCTTTTGAAGGGTTGAATTTAATTCGTCAATGAGAAGGCCGATGATTTGTTTGAGGTCGTCATCGCCCAAACGATTAAAGACAACGATTTCGTCAATCCTGTTCAGAAACTCCGGCGGAAGAGTCCGCTTAAGTACTTTGATGGCTTCGCCAGCCTTGGGTTCAGTATGACGCCCCGAATCGCCAAAACCAAGACTCTTGTTTGACAGCAGCTCACGGCTGCCTACATTGCTCGTCATGATTATTATGGTGTTTTTGAAGTCTATTTGGTTCCCGAAAGCATCAGTGGCGACGCCGTCGTCAAACACCTGAAGCAGGACATTCATTAAGTCAGGATGCGCCTTTTCCATCTCGTCAAATAAGAGCACGCTATAGGGATTTCTGCTCACCCGATCTGTGAGGAGTCCGCCTTCTTCATAACCTACGTATCCCGGAGGGGCGCCTATGAGCTTGGACACTTCGTGTTTTTCCATGAACTCGCTCATATCGAAGCGGATCATTTTCCTGGGGTCGCCAAACAGGAAAGCGGCTAACGTCTTTGCCAATTCGGTTTTTCCAACTCCGGTAGGGCCGAGGAACAGAAATGACCCCATTGGCCTGTTTGGGTTCTTTAACCCTGTTCTGGCCCGGCGCACGGCGCGGGAAACGGCTGAAACGGCTTCCATCTGACCAATGACCTTTGCGCTCAGGTGAGTCTCCATATTGATCAGATTCTGCTTTTCTTCGTTTTTCATAGTCCTGATTGGTATGCCCGTCCAGGAGGCGACAACGTCTTCGATGTCATAGGCATCTACGGCAGTAAATTTCTCATAGTCGGCCTCCGGCAGTCCGCCCTTTGTAGCCTGTAATTCCTCCCTGAGCTGAAGCTCCCGTTGGCGCAGCAGCACTGCCCTTTCAAAGTCCCTGCTCATCACGGATTCGTTCATTTCATTGATTACGCGATGTAATTCTTCTTCCAAATGATATTTTTCGCTGGTATCGCCGCTCCGCAGCTTCACTCTGGCTCCGGCTTCATCCAACAAGTCTATGGCCTTATCGGGCAAAAAGCGGTCGGTAATGTAGCGGTTGGATAGATAAACGGCGGCTTCCAGGGCTTCTTGCAGGTAGCGTACGCGATGAAAAATTTCATAGCGGTTTTTTATACCCTCCAATATGCGAAGTGATTCGGTCTCATCCGGCGGATTCACCGTAACGGGCTGAAAACGCCTTACGAGGGAGCGGTCTTTATCTATGTATTTGGCAAACTCTTTGTGCGTAGTTGCGCCAATACACTGAATTTCACCCCTGCTGAGGGCAGGTTTGAGCATGTTTGCCGCGTCGAGGCTGCCCTCGGCGGCGCCTGTGCCTATAATGCTGTGAATTTCATCAATAAACAGAACCACGCAGGGATCTTTGGACGCTTCGGTGATAATCGTCTTCAATCGTTCTTCAAACTGGCCCCGGTACTTGGTTCCGGCTACCACCAGACTGAGGTCCAGGGCGTATAATCGCTTATTATGAAGCCCTGCGGGAACCTTGCCTTCAAAAATCCTCTGGGCGAGACCCTCTACGATGGCGGTTTTTCCAACGCCGGCCTCGCCCAGCAGAATCGGGTTGTTTTTGCGCCTGCGGCTCAGAATTTGAACTATTCGGCCAATTTCAGCGTCACGACCAATCAGGTTGTCAAAAATGCCCCTCTCCGCTAAATCAGAAAGGTTTCGGGCGTACTCCGAAAGAAACGGGGTTTCTTTCTTTTTTTCGGCTTTTCTCTCTTCCCTGGTGGCCGCAAGCAGTATTTCCCTGGCGGCAATCAAGTCGGCTCCCATCTCCTTCAGCAAGCGCCCCGCCAGGCTGCCCTCCTCGCGCAGCATCCCCAGCAACAAGTGTTCCGCCCCGACGTACCTGGCGTTTAACCTTGCGCTGTCCTGGGCGGCGTGCTGGAGTATCCGCTTGACTTCATCTTCCATCGGAATATCAACGCTTGTAGAACCAGGCGTAACGTTTCGTCCCGTCGGCGTCAACGCGGCTATCAAACGATCGCGCAACAGCGGGGTTTTGACGCCCAATCGCTCCAGGAGCGCTATCGAAGTCTTTTCCGATTCCCTGAGCAGTCCCAACAGCAAGTGCCCGCTCTGTATGCTGCCGGCTCCGAACTGGCTGGCCTCATAGCGGGCGAAGAACATTACGCGCCTAGCTTTTTCTGTGAATTTTTCAAACACCGTAACCCCAAAAAAATTCCACGATGCAATCACCAGCGGAACACTTACAGAATATCGCCATTTGCCCTTATTGTTTGAGGCAATTATAGCCCTTTGATATTCTCTGCTGAGAATGGGCGCGTTTTGCCGCCCAAGCGCAAATACATTAAAAATTCAACATTGCCGTGGCTTCCGGAAATCGGGCTGGGGGCAAGTTGCTGGGGCTTTAGTTGCGTGGTTGAAAAAAAGTCCCAAATATCCCTGCAGACGCGCTCATGAACCAGGGGGTCTTTAACCAATCCGCCTTTTTCTATCTCAGCCCTGCCAGCCTCAAATTGGGGCTTGACCAGCACTATCGCCTCAGCGTTTGATTGCAGGCTTGGCAGTATCGGCGGCACTACCAGCCGGAGGCTTATGAAACTCACGTCAGCCGTCAACAGAGCGCATTTTTCCGTAATACTGTCAGAGTTCCAGTTCCGCAAATTGCATTGTTCTATTGATACAACGCGGGGGTCAGACCTCAACTTCCAGTGAAGCTGGTTAGTGCCTGCGTCAACGGCATAGACGCGTTCAGCTCCATGCTGGAGCAGGCAATCAGTGAATCCCCCAGTACTGGCGCCGGCGTCAAAACAGACAAGGCCGATAGGGTCAACGCCAAAGGCCCTGATTGCTCCTTCGAGCTTCAGACCGCCCCTGCTTACATATGGCAACGGATCACCTCGCAGACGCACATCCGCGTCTTCCTGGACTGTGGTTCCGGCCTTTGTGATCGGGTGGCCTTCAACCAGAACCTCGCCGGCCAAAATACGCGCTTGCGCCTTAGCCCTAGTCTCGCACAAGCCGCGTTGCAGGATAAGCAGGTCAAGGCGGATTTTTGCCATAAAAAAATATATAGCCGCTTGTCTTGTGGAGCGTATTTTGCTCCACAAGACAAATGACTCGCTCATTGTTTCACGAATATCCCCCTGGCGTAGTTAAGTGTATCGCGGCCGGGCGGGGGCGCGATTACTGAGGGGGGATCGCTGTCTTTCCATACCACCATGTCCCAGGTGGTTGTGTTGTCATACTCATCGCGGCCGACCCTGATCCCCGCCATATACGCCTTGCCGTTGTACACATAGAGGGAAATCGCCCGGGTTTCAAGACGGGGGGTTGGCGTGTTGAGAAGGCGCGGCGCGCCGTCTTCCCAAAGCGCGGCCGTGGGATAGTCATAGCCGGTGACAGTATTCAAATGGTTGACGTATCCCGCCACGTACACCTTTTCGCCCACTATGAATACAGATTCGGCTGTTCCGCCTGTATTCCCGGGTATGGTTGCGTATTCTTGCAGAACGCCGTCTTTCCATACAGCGGGATGTCTGCTGTCGCCGGTATAATCAATGTACCCCGCCACATACACATTGCCGCCGGATGATACAGCGACAGAACGGGCCTCTGATTGGTATGCCCCCGCCGGGTGGAGGTCTGTATAAGCGTCGCCTTTCCAGTAGATAGCGCGGGGGTACCAGCCCTCTTTGTATTGCCCGGCCGCATAGACATCGCCGCCTGACACGGCTACTGACATGGCGCTGCATTCATAGTAGTTATTGTTAGGGCAAGGCAGGCGCCTGGGCGCTTCGTTGTTTTTCCAGACGCAGGGATAGTCCCAGTCGTCGTATCCCGCAAAATACATATCGCCGCCTGATACTGTGATGGAGTACGCCTTGGAATTATACTCGCTGAGATATCTGTCTAACGCGCCGTCTTTCCAGAGAGCGGCCCTGGCGCCATAGTAGCCGACTTTGTACACGCTGTCGTCGGCCGTGACATATACGGAATATGCCTGACCGTATGTATCGCCGATTGTACCTATAACCCAGGATTCATCGTTTTTGCCCCAAAGGGGGTAGCCGTCTCTTTGGACAACAAAAGGAAAGCCTACCATCCTGTCACTGGAGCCAGCGATATAGACGTTAGTCAACGCGCTCACTACTTCTACTTTGCAGGTTGCGGTATGGCCGCCGTCATCGGTGGCGACAATGATATCGGCAGTGCCAAGCGACACGCCTGTCACGGTAGCTGTGTTAGGGCCGGTAGCGGACACGGCGGCTATGGCAGTATTACTGGAACGCCAGGTCACGGCTTTTTTTTCAGCGTATGAAGGAAGCACCGTCGCCGTTAATTGCACGACGCCGCCAGGCAGCACCTCCGCAGAACTTCTGCTCAGGGACACGCCTGTCGCCGGGGCGGCGGTAACAGTTACGGCGCAGGTTGCCGTATGGCCGCCCTCATTGGCAGCCACAGTAATTGTGGCTTCACCGGCCCTCCGGCCCGTCACGATACATACAAGACCATTGGAGGACACTGCTGCTACGCTGGGGTCGCTGGTACTCCACGTCACGTTTTTGTTTGTGGCGCTAAAGGGGATTATATCCGCCACCAACTGCCTGGATTGTCCCGCCTGCATCGTCGCCGTGGTTGGATCCACGGTGACGCCCGTCACGGGGATGGGCTTGGCGACGGTCAGGGCGCAGGTTCCCACAATGCCGTTGGCTGACGTAGCCGTGATTACGGCGCTGCCTTCAAGGTTGTTGGCAAACACGCGGCCTGTGGCGTTGACGGTGGCTACATCTTCATTGCTGCTGCTCCAGGTCACGGCTCGCTGGGAGGCCGGGGCGTTCAGCGGCGTGGCGACAGCCGTCAGCTGAAAGATGCCGTACTCCATCAGCGTCAGCGACGAGGGAACCACAGTCACGGCGGTTACCTCAATGACATTAGGCGTCACCGTGACGACGCAGGGGGATGACGTGTGTTTGCCATCCAGAGTTGTGGCCATAATGCTGGCCGTGCCTGCGCTCACCGCTATAAACGAGCCGTCCTGGGCTACGGCTGCTATGGCTTCATTGCTGCTTGCCCAGGATACGCTCTGGTTTGCCGCAGCGGGCGCAACCGTGGCCGTCAGGCGATCCGACATGCCCGCCAGGATGGACGCGCTGGTTTTATTCAGCGTAACGCCCGTGGCAGGCGGGGTGGTCACCGTAACGGCGCAGCTTGCGCTAAAGTTGCCGTCTTCTGTGGCGACCGTAATTTTGGCCGAACCCGCTCTAACGCCTCTCACAGAGCCGTCTGACACCGTTGCCACGCTGTCGTCGCTGCTCTGCCAGGATACGGTTTTGTTTGCGGCGTCCGTTGGCTGAATGTTTGCCGTTAGCCGCTCGGTACTGCCCACTACTATTGATATTGACGTTTTGTCCAGGGTTACGCCCGTCGCCCTGACGCCATCGTCATCGCCGGAGCAGGCGTTAAAGGAAAACAGCAGGGCCAGGACGGCCGCTATCAGAAAGTAAAGATGCTTTTTCATAAGTTAGTTCTCCTCTTGGTTATTCAACTGTTTACTCAACTGTTTACTCGACAACGAATTTGTACCAGTGGCCTGTTGCGCCGCTGGTACCGCTGGCGTCGTTGAAGCGGCCATAGTAAATGACCCTGCGGTCAAGGGCCTGGGCCGCCGCGCTGGTCTGGGCGTGCAGGCTCTTCGCGCTGCCGTTAGCAGGCAGCGGGTTGGCGTATGTGCCAGGAGCTATCGGCGTTCTGTCAACCGTCCCATCGGCGAAGGTGGTAGTTACATAATCATTGGGATCATCCGGCGCCCATGGCGGGCCGTTGGTGAACCAAAGGGCGTACTCCCCCTTCATGTCGTCGCCCATGTATTCATATATGCGTATATAGTAAGCGCCGGGGGTTGAAGGCTCTGGGAACACCAGACTATCCATCAAGAGCGAATCATATCTCACGATCAGGTTGTTTTGGGAATCCCACAGCTCAATGCAGGTGTCCGTATCGTCAGCGCCGTCTGTATTGATGAAGTCCCTGGTGTAGAAGGTCTGTATCGTAAGCATGTCGGCGGCAAAGGCAAGGGATACTTCCAGGGGCGCCATGCTGGCCTCGACATTAAAGGGCTGAGTGCTGGCCACCTGATTGAAGCCCATGTGGGCCTTGGCTATATAGCGCCCCGGCCTCAGCATGTTGAACCAGGCCACGCTGCTCTCCGCCCCTGTCATGTAATCGCCCGTTATCGAAGACGCCACGTAGTTTTCGATGGCGCCGTCGCTGCTGCAGTTGTAGAGATAGACGTTCAGCCCGTTTATGGGCGCCTTCACCTTGACGGGGGACATGGCGTAATTGGAGGAAGGCGTCGTGCCGTTATTGGCGTCGTTAATAACCGCTTCTATGGTTTTCAGCACGTTGATGCGGCCCCAGCCGTATTCATCGGAAAAACCCGTTTTGCCGTCAACGTAATCGGCGTTTTTCTCAATGTAAGTCTTTATCTGGTCGGGCTTTAAGCTTGGGTTGAAGTTCAGCATGTAGCCGATAAGCCCTGTTACGTGAGGCGCGGCCATTGACGTGCCGCTCATCATGGCATAGCTGTTGTTGCTGTAGGCAAACACAGATTCTAAAGAGGCGCGTTCATCCCCAATCATGGCGGAAATGATGGATTCTCCCGGCGCGGCGACAGAAACGTGGGATCCCCAGTTTGAAAAACTCGCCAGCCTATCGGCGCTGTTTGTCGCGCCAACGGCTATTACGCCTGAAAAGGCCGCCGGATACTGAACCATCCTCTGACCCTCGTTTCCCGCAGAGGCTACTACCACGATGCCGTTTTGCAGGCCGTGGGCAATCATGTCCAGGGCAAACTGGCTGGCGATGGGGCCGCCTAATGAGTAATTGACCGGTATGGTCGCCGTGTAATTATTGACCTCCTTCCACCTGGCCAAATGCCAGATAGAGCCATAGATAGACCAATTTGAGGCTTCGCCGCTTGAAGCAAAGCCTTTATAGTGAATCAATTCATTATTCCAACTGACGCCGGCTATGCCCACGCCGTTGTTTCCAGTAGCCGCTATGGTTGCGGACGTGTGCGTGCCGTGACCTTGCGTATCAGTGGTGTACCACTTTGAGCCGTTGTACTGGCGCGTGAAATCTGGCAGCAGGCTGAGGAGCCTCTCGGCGTCAAGGGGTATCCGTCCGCCGGCCAGTTGGACGTGGTCTGTCCAAATATAGTCATCAAAGGTACTTCTGGGTGTATACCAGGAGAAGGCGTGTTTGACCTGGGCTAATAAATCTTCATGCCGCCACCGGACGCCGGAGTCAACGGAGGCGACGATGGGCTTGTTGCTAGGGTTGCCGAAGCCGTACTTCACCCAGGCGTCAATGGCCTGGATTGTATATGGGGAGTAAGCGCTTTTTTCGGCCAGTAGCCGATCCAGGTTATTGAGAGTTACCGGGTTGGCTTCCACGTCGTGGAGTTTGTGTTTGATTTCCGGCTCGATATAAACCAGACCGGCATGTTTCTTGGCTTCAAGGAATGCGCTCATTACGTCGCAGTCTTTGTGCAAACGGTAATAAATGGCGCCATTGGCGGCCATGCTGCCGATTACTTCAAAGCCCAGTCTTTCAAAGTGGGCCGTCTTGAAGCCGGGCCTTGCCTTGGCAATCAGGTAGCCATAGTTGGTGTCATTCATGAGGCCCTCTTCAGACCTTGGCTCATAGAAGTTGTACTTGACCGGCGGCTCAGTGACTACGGGTATGTCCTTAATGGGCGGGACATTCGGCTCGCCCGGCCCGTCCTGCGGATTACTGCCGCAGGCGAGGCCAAGAGCCAGAAGCGAGGCCAGCGTTAAGGAGTAGTAATTGATTTTGGATATAAACATGTCGCGTCTCCTCTATTCCGCCGCGGGGTGCATGATTAACGTAAAATAGCCGTTTGTCGCCCCCGAACCCTGATCTGCTGTCGAAGCGAAGGAGCGGGACTGTTTCTTCGGCGTTCCATCTGTGTTGTAGCCGTCCCGGATTCTGGTGAAATACATGGAATCGGTTGCTGCTTCACTCCAATTTCCGTCAGCGCTGGCGTAATCGCCAAAGATATTCCATTCATAAGCCGCGCCAGGCTCAAGGCTCCCGATATCAAAGGCTTCGCCCAATATGAGAGTCTTATTAGCGAGCTTTGTGTCAATCACGATTGAGCCGTTGGCCTCGAGCCAGACAAAGGCGTCTTTAGCGGCTATGAGATAGCCTGTTTCTTCATCGTATTCTGGTATGCCGACTAAGTGCCAGTCGTTGCTCAGGAATGGGTATTCGAGCCATATAACCGGATTGCCTTCCGAATCAAGATACTCATAGTCAATAACGAAGAGGGTCTTGATGGTATCAAAACCGATTTTGTTCCTGACGAATAAGGTGAATATGGCGTAATCGGACATGTCTTTATTGAGCAGCGCGTCGCTGGTTATCTTGAACTTAAATGCCGGATGCAGCGTATTGCTAACTCCCTCGGGCGAGACTAGGTTTACGTTGAAAGAGGGCAATACCGTGATGGCGCTGATATCAGAGTACTGGGAATAGCCGTTGTTGTTATAGGCTCTCATCCTGTAGTAGTAGGTGACGCCCCCCACCAACTCGGCGCTGGAATCCCAGGTAGCCAGATAAGACACCGGGTTTATGTAGGACGCGCGGCGCACAACTTTAAATGTGCTTGGGTCGTTGCTCGTGGAGCGCTCCAGCTCCCAGCCCCTGCTGGGGATTAAATTGACGCCGGGTGTGGTGAAGTTAAGGTCGCAGAGTATTTGTATTGAGTCGCCGTAGGGGCCAACAGGGTCCGGCGGGATAGACATGGGCATGGGCGCGGTTTCAGGCACAACAGGCCCTTTTGAGTATGGACTCATGCTGATGCCGTAAGTGTTGGCCCTTTGCCTGTACCATAACGGCTTGACGCCGCTAAGGTCAAAGTCGGTCATGGCGGATGTATTTGTTATATTTAGATAAACCCTTTGTTCCGTCCTGTTGTTGGCCCAGTCGTAGGCGACTATGTCAAGAAAATGCTCGCCGGGCGCCAGCGCTTCCCCGATGTCAAATAGGAATGACGTCGTCATGTACCACTTGCCGTCCACGATGACGCGGGTGTTGGGTGTTCCGAGATAGTTAAAGGGGGCTTTGCGCTCCGACGCCGACGTGGGCGTATCATCAACATTGACAGAGACGCAATCAGCGCCCCCCTGGGTATATGCCATGGAACTCTCGGCCATGGCCGTGACCATGAGGATATTCAGGTTAGCGGCTGTTTCGGCGACGTAGTTGCTGCCCGGGGGCACTGACTTCCAGTCCAGGTCGGCATACAAACCAGAAGCCGGATAGTAAGAAAAGGCTATATCCGTGATTATGGGCGCAGTGGCTGGAAACGCCTTGGTCCAGTCTTTTCGGGAATAAAGCGTTACGGTGTCTTCCCTGGAGGGGTCGAAGTCGGCGAAGCACGCCTCTGCTGTATCATGACGCCTGGCGTAGATGTTGTATCTCCTGTTTTTTTCCAGGCCAAGGAACACAGTGCCCTGGGCTTCAACGGGGAAGGCGATGTCAGAGGCCAGCGTCTCGTTGGTTCGGGCGTCCCGCAGAGAAAGCCTGACGTCGCCGTCGAGGAGATTGCCGGCAACGCTGTCGTACACATAGACCGTTGTGCTGGGCTTAATCTGCTTCGTTGTTAATGTGACGACGTTGAAATTATAGCCGTCTTCGGCCTGCACGCTGATTTGTATGGTGGTGTTGCCTTCATCGTTGAGGGGGACGGCTGTTGACTGACCGCTGTTGACAGCCCTGCCGTCAATGGTTAGCCTGGATCTGGCGTCCTTGAGGGTCACGGTAACGGTTAAGTTGGGCGTGGCCGTGTAAAAGGTTGGCATGGCGTAATTTCTTACGTCGTCGCTGAAGGCCGGTAACAGATTACCCTGGGCGACGGTGATGTTTGATATCCCGGTTTCCTGGCTGGGTTCAGGGCGCTCTGCTACCTTGTCGTCATCGCTGGAGCATCCGACTGCGCTCAAAAGCGTAAGGGATAAGGTTATGGGAATTAAGAAAGCAAGCCATTTAGGCATGTATCTTTTGTTTGGCATACAGGCTCCTGTATTGAAAGCGAGGAATTTAAACCTCGGTTAAGTGAAACGAAAGTATTTCCATTTTAGCCATCCAGATCTTCGGTAACTCTGACTTGTCCAATCTCCAGCAGCCTGTCCCGGGCGCGGCCCGCCCAGGAACTGGCTGGATAGCTCTCTACCAGGCGCAGGTAGTACGACTTGGCCTCTTCTGTATATTTATCAACTTCAGTCTTAATAAAGGCGTTGAGAATATCCGTCCAATTCTTTTTCTCCTCCTGGGTTAGTGTGTCCTCTTCTTTTTTGTTAATCGCCTCAAGGTAGGCGCGAAATTCCTGATCAAACAGTTCAAGGCTGGGGTACTTGCGCCTGAGGGCTTCGCCCAGGTAATAATAGGCGCGCTCGCGGTCCGAATGTTCCGGATATGTCTCCAGCATGCTCTTCAACCTCGTTTCCGCTGCGGAAAAATGGTAAGAGTTTACATAAAAAATGCCCACGGCCAATTCGTGTTCAGCCAGACGCCTCCAGCATTGATTCAATTTTGCCCGAGCGTCCGTGGCGTAGGGCGTGCCGGGGGAATCTTGCAGTAAAAAGTTGAAAGCCTCTATAGCCCTGAGCGTCGCCGCCTGGTCGCGCTCTCCGTTTTCAATTGAAGCAAAACGGCAAAGGGCGATGCGGTACAATACATATTCCCTTCGGGGGTGTCCTGGAAAAAAGTTCAAAAAACTCTGATACTCAACTTCGGCTTCGGGATGGCTGTATTTATTCGCGTAAAAATAGCTGTCGGCTATCAGCAATTTCGCCGCCGGAAATTCCTCGGAGCTGGGCAGGAATTCTTCTATCAGCTTGAGTGTGTTGCGACCGTCCTCCCACTTCCTGCGCTTCAGTTCCCGTGTTCCCTTTTCCAACAGCTGGGGGGCTGTCAGGTTGCCCGTGTTTGTCCTTATTTTGGCCTTTTGCGGAGTTTTACAAGCCGCGCAGAGGGCCAATAGCAAGAGGGCAACGGTTGTAATTGTCCAGGTGGCTGATTTCATTGATAGTCCTTCAAATACCGGTACTCAGGGGTGGAATTACATCGCCTGAAGTTACATGTTCGCCTGAACATGCAGCCTGTCAATGATAGCACTTGTCTTACTTTACCGCGCCGTCAAAATCCCAAATTTTAAGGGCAAACCCAAATCGAACAAGCATCCATAAGACAAACAGTCATAAACATGCGAACATAGTTTCACACCCTTTATGGAGCCAGGTCATGAAATTCTTCCCTAGCCACACACTGACTGCAGCGGCGGTTGTAATCGCCGCAAGCTCACAGGCGCTGATACCATGCACCAACCTGCTGGTCACCAAGGGCGCCAGCCGCGACGGCTCGACCTTTATCACATATACGGCGGATAGCCACGTACTCTTTGGCGAGCTGTACTTCAGGGCGGGGGGAAAGCACCTGCCTGGCTCTATGCGCGACATTATTGAGTGGGATTCGGGCAAATTCCTCGGCAGGATTCCAGAGGCTTTTATAACCTACAAGCGCGTTGGCAACATCAATGAGTATCAGCTGTCAATAGGCGAAACCACCTTTGGCGGACGGCGCGAGCTGGACAAGCCAAATGGCATAATTGACTACGGCAGCCTGATGTACATCGCTCTGGAGCGCTGCAAGACGGCCCGGGAAGCAGTGCAGCTCATGGGCAAGCTGGTTGAAGACTACGGCTATGCTTCCAGCGGCGAGAGTTTTTCCATAGCGGATCCAAACGAAGTCTGGATCATGGAAATGATAGGCAAGGGCGAAGGGGAAAAAGGGGCCGTCTGGGTCGCCCTTAAGATTCCCGACGGATATATCACTGCCCACGCGAATCAGGCCAGAATACGCCAGTTCCCCCTGAACGACTCCCAAAATTGCCTCTATTCCAAAGACGTAATTTCATTTGCCAGGGGCAAGGGGTGGTTTAACGGAAATGATAAAGACTTCAGCTTTTGCGAGACCTACGCCCCCTGGGATGCGGCGGGGCTTCGTTCCTGCGAGGCGCGGGTGTGGAGTATTTTTAACAGGGCCGCGCCGTCCTTAAAAATACCCGTGGATTTCGCCATGGGCAACGTCAAAGCCGAGCCGTTGCCCGTCTGGGTAAAGCCGGATCAAAAAATCGGCCTCCGCGACGCCATGGAACTTATGCGCGACCACTACCAGGGCACGCCTATGGATATGACCAAAGATATAGGCGCGGGTCCCTTCGCCCTGCCCTATCGCTGGCGCCCCATGCGTTTTGAGGTTGACGGGCAGACCTACGTTCACGAGCGCGCCATATCCACACAGCAAACAGGGTGGTCAATGGTTTCCCAGATGCGCTCCTGGCTGCCCAATCCCATAGGCGGCGTACTGTGGTTTGGCGTTGACGACAGTTACAGCACGGTTTATGTGCCTATGTACTGCGCCATTGACGAGCCGCCGAGGGCATACGCCGAAGGCAACGGCAGCTTTGCCGAATTTAGCTGGGACAGCGCCTTTTGGGTCTTTAACTTTGTGACCAACTACGCCTATAGCAGGTACAGCGACATGATTCAGGACGTCCGCAAGGTGCAGCAGGAACTCGAAGGCCGTTTTGAAGGCGACCAGGAGGGCATAGAAAAATCAGCCCTGAACCTTTACCAACAGAGCGCGTCGTCCGCCATCACATTTTTGACCAACTATTCCAATCAATGCTCAGAGCGAACCATGGTCCGCTGGCGCAGGCTGGGCGAGCATTTGATATGGAAGTATCTGGACGGCAACGTGCGCGATGAGAGAGGCAACGTAACGCACCCCAAATACCCCGACGCCTGGTATAAGAGAATCGTTCAAGACCACGGCGATACAATAAGATTGCCTAAATAATGGTTAAGACTGGACGCAAAAATGAATAAAATGAACTGTCCCAACGTAAAATACTGCCCCTGCGCAAGCACAACCTGTCAGAACTACGGAAAGTGCTGCGCCTGCGTCGCCTCTCACAGGGAGGCGGGCGGCCTTCCGGCCTGTTTGCGCCGCAATAAAGAAGACGGCAAAAACTGATATAGTCAACCCGCTTGAATTGAACAAAAATGCCAGGAGGACGAGTTATTGATTGTGTTTCTGCTTCAAAATCGCATCCTGCGCTTTTGAAGCGGAAAAATTGTCTTGAAATCTTAGCTATAGGTTTTCTCATAAAACAACCCGGTTTGACAAAAGGAATTAGTGAATGTTTCGCAACTGTTTTTTTAAAATGTATATAGTGATTCAACTTGAGAAGCGTCTTGCAGTATTCAAGATACGTCTGCGCTTCCCGTTTCTCTCCCCGCCTGTCGGCGGCTCGCTACACTCTCAGCGCAGTCTGCGCGCACCGCGCGGTTCAACTTTTTCAAAGTTGAACGACTATAATATCAACTGCGTGCAGACAATAGATGTTAGCCTTAATTGGCGGTTCGTTTGGCTTTTTGCCATTGACGGGAGTTATGAATGGTTGCCTCCAGCAAGAAGGTGTTTGTCCTTGACACAAACGTTCTGTTACACGACCCGCAGGCAATATTCCGCTTTCAGGAACACGACCTGGTCATACCAATTGTCGTTATTGAGGAAATTGACACTTTCAAGAAAGACCAAACCGAAGTTGGACGCAACGCCAGGACTGTTTCCAGAAACCTGGACGCGCTCAGAAAGAAAGGCAGTCTCAGCAAAGGAGTTCAGCTGGACGATGGCGGTACGCTCACTGTGGATGTTTCCAATCACGCGTTAGACGATACTTTCGCCCACATAAATCAAAACCCGGCCGATAATATGATTTTAGCCTGCGCAAAGAGCCTTTTGGACAAGCGCCGTGAAAACGTGGTGCTTGTCTCAAAGGACACGAATATGCGCATCAAAGCGGACGCGCTGGGTTTCAGAACAGACGACTACACCACTGGGCGCGTCGAATTAGACGAGCTGTACTCCGGGGCGGCTGAAATTCTCGTGGAAGAGGGAAATTTTGACCAGTTGTTCCAGGAGGGTCTGCCGCCGCCTGATGATGAGGAGTTTTTCCATAACCAATGTATCACTCTGATTGATAAGGCCAATGACTCCCACACGGCCCTTGGGCGTTTTAATGCCGTTGATAAGAGAATCCATCCCCTCAGGGCGCAAGACCTCGCGCCCTGGGGCATAAGGCCCAGAAACCGCGAGCAGCAATTCGCGCTGGAACTCCTGTTTGACGAATCCATAAATGTCGTAACGCTTTTGGGCAGGGCCGGCACCGGCAAAACCCTGTTGGCCATTGCGGCGGGGCTGCAGCAAATTGTTGATGACGAAAAGTACAACAAACTGCTCGTCAGCCGCCCCGTAATGCCCATGGGCAAAGATATTGGCTTTCTTCCAGGCGACGTGGAAGATAAATTGCGCCCGTACATGCAGCCGATCTATGACAACCTGGATTTCATCGTGGCCGCTAATACCGAAATGCGACGCAGATCAAGCATGACCATCAGCCAGCTAGAAGAGGGCGGATACTTGAGCGTAGAGCCGCTCACATATATTCGCGGACGAAGCATCCCAAATCAGTACATCATCGTTGACGAGGCGCAAAACCTAACGCCCCACGAAGTCAGGACAATTCTGACAAGGGCGGGAAATGGCGCCAAAGTTGTGCTGACAGGGGATCCGTACCAGATTGACAACCCGTATGTTGACGGGAGCACCAATGGCCTCTCTTTTCTTGCGGAACATTTCAAGGGGCAGGAGCTGTCTGGTCACATAATACTGATTAAAGGAGAACGCAGCAAATTGGCCGAATTAGCCAGTAAGTTGCTTTAAGTATGGTAATAATTGGAATATGCTTTAAACGGCAAAAAAAATCGCATTGACTTTTTCAGAAAACTTAGCCGGGGCCTTTGTGAAAAAATGAGCGACGCTGATTGGAATTCATACAGTGAACAGTCGGAGAAGCGGGGTATGCCGCTATGGGGCAAGATTCTCATGGGTTGCGGCGTCGCGGCCTTTTTGTTGTTTGGAAGCTGCGTCGGCTTATTTTACTGGGCAACCCATTCCGGCAGCGATACGGTAAAAAAATACCTTGAAAACAAGTGGAATATGGTAATAGAAGAGCCATGGGACAGGCTGATTGCCGTCGCGGATGCTATACAAACGGACGAAGGCGCGGCTGAATTGTATCGGGACAACCCCATGTTGAAGAACCGTTACCCTACAGAGGCCGATTTCCTGAAAAACGCAGCCGGCTGGCGGGCCAGCCTGGGCAATTTGCCACGCGCGTCGCCTTCTTTTGTGGATCTGGAAAAAAACGGCTTAAGAATAATTACCAATTATGACGTTGGAAATAGAGTAAAATCGCTTGAAATGAGCTATAGGACGCCTGACAACACATGGCTCCGCTTGCGATGGGAGGATGAAAAACTTGTGGAACTCGAAGCGCGATGACGCCAGCTTGCGTTCAGTCAAGGGTTCGGTTACGTTTGCTTCCCGACGCCATTTATCCGCCACCGCAATGGTTGACCGAACAGCGAAAACAATCGCCCTTTATCGCGGCGCGTCAATACCAATCGGCCGCCGTTCACAGGGCTCGGCGCGGTTTCAAAGGCACTGGATGTACGTATCTTTTTCAGCCAAGATTTTTCAATGAGTATGATTACCGTGCAAGGATCACTTGATTTACTTTTAAAGGGTTCTGTCACCTGCCACACGGCGGAGGATTTGGGCCTGCGCCTGCTTACGGGGCGGCCTTTGCGCGTTAAGGCGGGATTTGATCCCACCGCGCCGGATTTACACCTGGGACATGGCGTTTTGCTCAGAAAAATGGCGCAGTTTCAAAAGCTGGGCCACACGGTTATTTTTCTGATTGGCGATTTTACCGGCATGATTGGCGACCCTACCGGCAAAAAATCCACCCGGCCGCCCCTTAGCAGGGACGAAGTCATTGCTAATGCCGAAACATACAAAGTGCAGGTTTTTAAAATCTTAGACCCAGATTTAACCGAGATCCGCTTTAACAGCGAGTGGCTGGGGCCAATGTGCGGGGAAGACTGGATTCGCCTCGCGGCAAAGATTACGGTCGCCCAGCTACTTGAGCGGAACGATTTCAGCAAGCGCATGGCTACGGGGGAGCCTATATCTTTGCACGAACTGCTCTACCCCCTGGCCCAGGCCTATGATTCCGTAGCCCTAAAGTGCGACGTGGAGTTGGGGGGCAACGATCAACTATTTAACCTGATGAGGGGGCGCGACCTGCAAATAGCCTTTGGACAGGCGCCACAGGTTGTTCTGACGGTCCCGCTCCTGTTGGGGATTGACGGCGTTGAAAAGATGTCCAAATCCCTTGGCAACTACATCGGCTTCACAGAAGACGCCGACGCCCAATTCGGCAAGACGATGAGCATCAGCGATGAAACTATGTGGTACTGGTACCTTTTGCTAACTGACATGATGCCCTCAAGAATCGAGGCCCTCAAAAATGGTCATCCCATGGACGCCAAAAAGGCTCTGGCAAGGGAAATAACCGCCCAGTTCTACGGCGACGCCGCAGCCAGGGAGGCCGAAGAAAAATGGATACGCAGGTTTAGCGAGCGCAAGGCTGAAGACGCGCCGATCGTAAAAGTCCCCCCCACCCTTGAAGAAACCCCCCTGGCCCGCCTGCTGACAGAGAGAGGCATGACTTCTTCCCGCAAAGAAGCTGAGCGGCTCCTGTCCCAGGGAGCAATAAGCGTGGATGGTCAGAAAGTTACAGACTGTAAAGCCAGGGTTTGCCTCCGGGAAGGAGACGACCTGTTAGTGCGGGTTGGCAAACTCAAGTTACAGCGCTGGGTGGTTAAATGACGCTGGAAACCATCCCTGATTTATTCCGCCGCTGCCGTGGGCGGGAAACGGGGCATTGGCGCGTTGGGGGCGAATCCAACCGCACCGTGTATTTAGATTCAGGCGATATAGTCTTTGCCTCCAGTAATTTTAAAGCCGACAGATTGACCACGATTCTGGTGGATCGTAAAAAACTGACCCAGGATCAAATGGACTACGCGATGGCTAACCTGAAGCAGGGCATGTCGGTTGGCAAAAACCTGATAGAAATGGGTTTTATCACGCAGAGAGATCTGTTGGACGCCGCCAGGCAACAAGTAGAGCGAATAGTGTGGTCTGCTCTGGTATCGCCCGAAACCCCTGTCTTTGAGGCAAAGAGCGAACTCGAAGAAAGTATAGTAAGACTGCCCATTGACACGCCATCCCTGCTGTTCGCGGGCGTAATGGGGATCACTGACAGGAACGGCCTGCTGGAACTTTTAGGCCCCATCAACCAGGTTGTACTCTTGCAGGGAAAGAAGGTGTTTGAACTGGAACTGCCTTCCGACCTGGCGAAGATGGCCCCCTTGATGGACGGCACGCACACTATTCTGGAGTTAAGCAGCGAAGCCGCCGTAGAGCCTATGAGAACAGGCGCTTTTGCGTTATTTTTGCGGGAAATGGGCTGGGGCAAGCTGTATGAACTGCCCCCTCTCGACAGGCAGGCTATTGATAAGGCATTGGATGTACCCGACCCCACCAAGCCGCCAGAATCCATCCCCTCGCCCCGCTCAATGCTGTTCCAGGTCATAGAAGACGCTGGAAAACAAACAGTCCGGCTGGATCACCTGTCCTCAATGCTTGATGGCGTCGCAACCGCAAAGACCGCAAAGGATGATGAAAACCACCCCGAACCCCTTTACGGTGATATTGAAGATGATGGCCCGGAACCCGAACCACAGCCCAACAAACAGCCCGGGGCTAAAACCGTCGGGCGCGTACTCCCTCTGCCCAAGGCGCATGAACAATCGCCACAGGAACCTTCAGTAATAATCAGCCGCGACGATGAGATATACGATGACCCGCCCCCGGCGCGGGATAAACAGAGCAATGGTAATAAAATGAAGATTTTTTTGCGTGTTCTTGTCGGGTTAGCTATTGCCATAGCCTTGACTGTGGCGGTCTATTCTATCTGGAAGCTCAAGACGCGCTCCGCCGACCCGCCGTTTACCCTTGACCCTGCCGACGCGCACTCTTTGGATTCCATAGAAATTCCGTCTGAAACCGCGCCAAAGCCGCCTGAAACAAAACCAGACCAGGGCGCTGCCCCTCCGACGTCTCCTCCCGCAGCAGTCCTTCCTGTGCCTGAAACAAAACCCTCTGAAACAAAGCCCCCTGAAACAAAACCCTCTGAAACAAAACCCCCTGAAACAAAACCCCCTGAAACAAAGCCCCCTGACACAAAACCCTCTGAAACACAGCCCCCTGATAAAAAGCCTGAAACTTCTCAAACTTCTCCAACACCCCCCCAAACCCCTCAGCCGACCCAGCCTGTTAAGCCGCCTGTGGAAGTGAAACCCGTGAATTTTTCAACGGCGGCCCGCTTTAGCGCCATCGCAGATGGGGATACAAACAAGGCCCTGGCCCAGGGGAAGGCATTTAAGGAAAGCCTGTCCGGGTCAACCTGGAGTATCCGCCTGGTTGTAGCCTGTCAGGGCGAAACCCTGCAAAATTGCGCCCAGGTCTTAGGCCCCTTCAGGCCCGAATTGTTTTTGACTCACATACGACTGAGGGACGGGCGGCTGTGCTACCAGCTCTTCATGGGAAAATATTCCAGTAAAAACGCCGCCGAAGCCGAAGCCAAAAAATTGCCGGACATATTCAGAAAAGGCCAGACGCCAAGGGTAATGCAAATACGCGAGATAGCGGCTGAGCAGTAATAGCACAATAACAGCCTATCACCACCCATTAACCTGCCTAAGCCCTTCATACAGCACAACCGCCGCCGCCTGGGCCTGATTCAGGCTTCTGTGGAAATTGCCCTGCATGGGGATTTTTATCAGGCAATCACGGAACTCTCTCAAAATTTCATCCGGTAATCCTTTGGTCTCGCAGCCCAGAACATAGCCGTCCCCAGGTTCATACTTCGCTTGCGTATAGACCACAGCCCCCTTGGTACTGGCAAACCACAGGCGTTTTGTTGGTGTTTTTTCTAAAAAATCCCGCCAGCTCTCATAGTGCATGGGCGCGAGCTGCTCCCAGTAGTCTAAACCTGCGCGGCGCAGGTAGTAGTCGGTGACTTCAAAGCCGAGGGGGTGTATCAGGTGCAACCTGCAACCGGTACAGACGCAGAGCCGCCCGATACTGCCTGTGTTCTGGGGTATCTCGGGTTGATGAAGGATGATGTGGAACAATGATTACTCCGCGAAACTCAATCCGACAGAAATTTTTTGGTTTGATTTTCCAATTCTAAATGAAATGTGTCGAGCCTCTTGTAAAACCCCAACCATTGGGGTGCAAGTTAGTATAAATTGTTTTTTTCTGTCTAAGTAATTGCATAACCTCTGGAAACGTCGCAAGTCAGGCTTTTTCTATCCATTCAGCATTGCCAGTTAAAAAATTGTGCATTGACGTGTTCGATGCAGAAATGGTGCGGGGCGCCAGATATGACGGACATTATGAGTTCCCTGTGTTGGAAAAATCCGAACATATCCCGCAAAACCTTGTTTCGTTTGATAAACGCAATAGGGCAGGTGGTTCAAACTGGCTGCACTTCTATATATCCACGACTACAAATTTGATGGGCTTTGGCACAACTACAAGCGTAATCTGGAGTGTTTCAGGAAGGTAGCTGGCGTCATTACGCCGGACTTCAGCCTATATCGTGACATGCCTCTGGCATTACAGATAGAAAGCGTCTATAGAAACAGGGCAATCGGGTATTGGCTGCAAAGCAATGGGATAAAAATTGTCCCGAACATCCGTTGGGCGGACGAGCGCACATATGAATTTGCCTTTGATGGTGTGTCCTGCGGCGGCACTGTTGCTGTTGGCTCTCATGGCTATATCAAGTCAAATGCTGACAGGGGCTATTTCCTGCGCGGCTTTGATGAAATGCTCAGGCGTCTCAGGCCCGACAATATTGTGGTTTATGGAAGAATCCCGAAAGAGATTGATGTTGAGGCTCTGAAAGGCAGCGTGAATGTCCTTATCTTTGACAGCGAGTTCCATGTCAGCCACAACAAAGGGGCGGCTTGATATGGGTACGGGATATTCAGGCTTATTCTCAGGGACGAAGGGCAGTATCCCTGGTCCCAACGTAAAATATCCGGGCAATGACCCGACAAAATCACCGGGAAAGGATTTTGAATGGCGCGGAAGGGGCGATCCGGCATCAGGTAGGGGAAATTGGATAAACCAGAAAACCGGTGAGGCTTGGTGTCACAATTTATATCATTCCCCTCCCATTGGACCACATTGGGACTACTGGGATGCCAGTGGCAACGGCTTCAGGATTTACGAAGAT
>JAISSN010000083.1 GCA_031273105.1 Holophagales bacterium
ACTATTCGGCGGCTTATGGAGATTTGCCCCCGGCGAAAGAGACCCCTGTCGTGGTCATGGATTTGAAAGATTTGACCATAGAGAGAGGGCGTCGCCATGAAGATGATTGAGGTCAATAACCTTGTAAAGATGTATAAAAGGGCGAGAAAACCCGCTGTTGACGGCGTGAGCTTTTCGGTCGGGAAGGGCGATTTTTTCGCCTTCCTCGGCCCTAACGGAGCGGGCAAGACTACTACGATATCAATACTGACTACAACGCTGTCTAAAACCTCAGGCAATGTAAAAATCGCCGGATTCGACGTGGATAAAGAGGCGCGGCTGTTGCGGGAAAAAATCGGGATAATATTTCAGAATCCAAGCCTCGACCCGCAGTTGTCGGCTGAGGAAAATATCCGCTTTCACGCTTGCCTTTACGGTATGTGCGGCTATCGCCCCGCGTTCAGGATGATGCCTGCCGCTTACCGCAATAAGGTGACGGCATTGGCTGAAATCGTCGGCATAAAGGACGCGCTGTTCAAACCGATAAAAAAGCTGTCCGGCGGTATGAAGCGCAAACTGGAAATCATCCGCAGCCTCATCCACACGCCTGACGTGCTGTTTCTTGACGAGCCAACTCAAGGCTTAGACGCGGTGAGCCGCCGCTCTTTGTGGGAATATATCAGCGATGTCCGCAATCAATACGGCACTACGGTTTTTTTGACCACCCACTACATTGACGAAGCCGAAAATGTTGATACTGTGTGCGTTATCAACAACGGAAAAATAGCCGTCTGCTGTCCGCCTGATGAAATGAAAAAGAGCCTGCTTAGACAGGAGCTAATTTTAGACGCTGAAGACAGGGCGGCATTGACATCCGAACTCTCCGCCCTTGGGCTGCCCTTCACCATAAATGGCCGGGTTATCGTTCCCTATCAAACATCGGCGCAGGACATCATAGCGCGCCTGCAAACAAAACTGACGGTTCTCAAAATCCATGAGCCGTCATTGGAAGACGCTTACGTTGATTTTTTAAACAAAAACGCGGGGATAGAAATGGTACCTGCTGATCACAGCAACGCAAGGCGCATGCGTTAATTTTTTGAATAAAAAGGAAAGGATTGCAGCAATATGAGCGAGCTTGTATTACAACGCAAAAATTCACGGCTGTTCAGGGAGTTGAATACAATCGTGACCGTAACGGCGCGTGAAATCACGATTTTTTTCAAATCACCCGGCGCTATCATCATGAGCCTGGCCATGCCGTTGACTATGATGGGCATGATTGGCGGCAACCTGATGCAGAATATGACGGGCGGCCTTGGCTTTGGGTTCGGGCAGTTTATGCTCGTGGGGATGCTTGTCGCCATGCTGTTTATCGTGACGACGATGGGGATGACGTCCCTTGTTGACGATCGCGAAATCAACTTCAATCAGGAAATGCTGGTGTCGCCCGTTTCCCGCTATTCACTTGTCGTCGGTAAAATAGTGGGCGCGGGATTCGCCGCTATTATGAGCATGACGGGAACGCTGATCGTCGGGCTTATTATGGGCATTACCCTGCCAATAGGCAAGCTGTTGTTGATTCTGGCGCTATCTCCGCTGATGTGCCTTTCAGGCGGGGCGTTGGCGATGATTATCATAGGGCTGATTAAAAACAAAAGATCCGCCAATTTCGCCTTTATGCTGGTCACGATGCCGCAGATGTTTTTGTCCGGCGCGATAATTCCTATAAATAATACCGGCGGCGCGCTCCTGGCATTAAACCGCCTCATGCCCATGACCTACTGCCTTGACCTCATGAGGGCGGCTGTTTACGCGGGCAGCCCTGAATATGACAGTGTCGTGATGTTCAACCCAGCCGTCAATTTTGCCGCTATCACCGCGCTGACGGTAGTGTGTCTGGTCATCGGCACTTATTTCTTTGTGCGGTCGGAGAAGGACAAATAATAGTCGTGTGATTCCGCGAACCTTGAATAGTCAGTGAGCTTCACTAAGGCGCAGTCGTAAACTCGCATTTTTTGTTCTGATTTTGTTTTCGCGCGCAGCGCATTTTTTCTGATCCGCCAAGGAGTTGCGCTCCCAAAACACATTATCCGCATAGCCCTGGATTGACGAATCGCTGGCGGCCATCTCAAGCCTTTTTGCCGCCAAGGCGCAATATTCCGGCTCTTTTTCTATGCCAACATAGTTGCGTCCCAGTTTTTTAGCCGCGACACACGATGTTCCAACGCCCACAAATGGGTCGAGTATGGTATCGCCCTGGTTTGAGCTTGCCAGGATTAGCTTTGCGAATAGTTTTTCCGGCTTTTGTGTTGGATGGTCTGTATTTTCGGGCATTGACCAATAAGGCACAGATATATCGTCCCAAAAATTCGATGGGCAGGTATCCCTGTAATTTCCATCTTCTGTCATCGTCCAATCTTTTGGCTTGCCATCCGCGCGATAAGGCGCAATAACTCGCCGACGCTGCTTTACGGCGTCAACATTAAACTGAAAGTTTTTTGACATGGTGGCAAACCAGATATCCTCCATTGAATTTTTCCAGTTTGAAAGCGCGCCGCGCCCTTTTTCGCGCTGCCACGTAATGCGGTTTTGAATGATAAAATAATCGCTTAAAATACTACCAATAACAACGCTTGTCTGCCAATCGCAGCAGACATAGATAGAGCAGGATGGTTTTAATGTATGTAAAACAAGCTCTATCCAATTACGCGTAAATACTTCATATTCTGCTGAACCCATTTTTTTGAATTTACTTGCGCCGTACGTTTTATCAAGATTGTAGGGGGGGTCAACAATCAATAAGTCAACAAACTTAGCTGAAAATTTAGGCAAAACATTAAAGCAATCCCCTAAAATAATTGTGTTGGTTAATCCGCAATTTTGCTCTATGGCGTTTTCACGGGGGCATCTGGATAAATAGCCATTTGCCTCCGATTCCGAAAGGCAGATCGTGCGGTTGCGCCCGGCGCGCTCCTTCTGGTCTGAGCAAGCGTTTGTTTGCAAATCACGGTCATGTGATTTTTGCGGGATGGCTTTAACCGCTGTTGTTTGCGCGTCATTGGCGGAAAACTTGATCATCACGATTTCAGTCCTTCCTTATTTCAAATGCCTGCAGCGTCTATGCCGTCAGCGCGGCCAGGGCTATTGAGTACAGCTTTGACTTTACGCTGTCCCCCCGGCTGGTGAGGACGCAGGGCGATTTAGCGCCAGCCACCATCGCGCCAGTTTCGCACCCGGCTAATTTGGTCATGCTCTTATAGAACACGTTTCCAGATTCAATGTTGGGGAATAACAAACAGTCGGCGTCTCCCGTCACCTGGCTCTTCAGCCCCTTTACCGCGGCGCTTTCTTTATCAATAGCTACGTCGAGGGCCAGGGGGCCGTCAATGACAGCGCCCTTGATTTGGCCCCTGTCGCCCATCTTGGCCAAAATGGCGGCGTCAACGCAGGCCTGCATCTTTGGCAGCACCTGTTCACTGGCGGCTATGACGGCCACCTTCGGCGTTTCAACCTGCAGAGCCTTGGCCGTATTGATTAAATAGTTGAGTATGGCCGTTTTTTCTTTTAGTTCCGGCGCGGGTATGACGGCCACGTCGCCCACGACGAGCAGCTTGTGATATCTGGGGTTTTCTACCACGGTGACGTGGCTCAGTATGGCGCCAGGCTCAAGCAAGCCCTGTTCTTTGTTGAGGATCGCCTTCATGTATTTATCTGTAGAGAGACCGCCTTTCATAAGTACATCGCCTTCCCCTGCCTTTACCATGGCCACGGCCCTTAAGGCGGCTTTGGCTTCAACGGGTTCATTGATGATTTTAAAAATACCGGGGTCAATGCCTTCCTTCTTGCAGATTTCCAAAATCCTGGCTTCATCGCCAACGAGTATGCCCTCCACGACGCCCGCGCCCACGGCTTCTCTTACCGCCTCGATTGTGTGTTCATCATTTGCGGCGGCGGCTACTAGTTTCTTGCGGGGCTTGCTCCGCAGGGCGTCTAACATCTGCTCCAGCTTCGTGATTGGCATGAGGGTCTCCGTAAACAATTTGCTCAAGTATAATAAACCCAGAGGTAATTCTATGAAAAAACTTATTCTGCCGCTGATGACGACTTTCCTGACCTCCCTGTGGGCCTTGCGGGCCGAAGAGGGGATGTGGACCTTTGATAACCTTCCCCTGAAGTTGCTCAAGGAAAAATACAACTTCACGCCCAGCGAGGAATGGCTGACGCACGTTAGCCAATCGGCCATTTCACTGGGCGGGTGTTCGGCGTCATTTATCAGCCCTGACGGTCTGATGCTCACCAACCACCACTGTGCAAGGGGCCAGGTCAGCGCGGTCAGCACGAGCGACAACGACCTGCTCAAAAACGGCTTTGTGGCCCGCTCCAGGGAAGAGGAATTAAAAGTCAACATGAGTATCCGCGTCCTGCATCGAATGCTAAATGTAACAGATATAGTAAACGCCGCCGTCAAGCCTGACATGGACGCCAAAGCCGCCGAGAGCGCGAAGGACGCCGCTCTGCAGGAAGCTGTGGATGCAATGCAAAAGAGCACCGGCCTGAGTTGTTCAGCCGTGAGGCTCTATCAGGGCGGTGAATACTGGGTCTATGGCTATGAGACCTTTGACGACGTGCGCCTGGTGGCTGCGCCTGAAATTCAGGTCGCCATGTTTGGCGGCGACTTTGACAATTTTACCTATCCGCGCCACGACCTGGATTTTATGTTATTCCGCGTCTATAAAGACGGCGCGCCCTATCGCCCGGAGAATTTCTTAAAGTGGTCTGTCCAGGGCCTGAAGGCTGGCGACCTCACCTTTGTGGTCGGCCACCCGGGCACCACGGCCAGAGGCATGACGTACAGTCAGATGGCGTACGCCCGCGACCTGACCACTCCCAACAGCATTAAGGCATACGAGCGCCAGCGCCGCGTCTTGCTCGAATACGGCAAATCAGGCGAGGAAAACAAGCGCGCGGTACAGACCACGCTGCTCGGCGTTGAAAACGGGCTTAAAGCCAGCAAGGGCTACTACGCGGGCCTGCTGGACGAGGCCCCGATGGCTCGGGTGAAGGCCAGAGAAGACGAACTTCGCGCCAGGGTCAATAAGGACGACAAACTAAAGGCAACGGTGGGCAATAGTTGGGATCAGATTGACAAGGCTCTGGAGATTACGAGGGATAACGCACTTCTGATGAGCCTTGCGCAAGGCGTTCCCACGCCTCTCCTGACTAATTTGCGCGGGGCCGTCGCACAGATTGAGACAGGCGACGCCCCGCCGCCCCCAAGACGCCCAATGGTTGACAGGCCGGACCTCAACCAGATGCAGTTGGAGGCCTGGCTGCAAGAACTCCAGGCGGCCCTTCCGCCCCAAAATTCCTTGGTACAGGCAGCCCTCAAAGGACAGACTCCAGGCGTTGCGGCTAAGTCCATACTGGCGAGCGCAATGAATGATGAAAGCGCCAGAAAGGCTCTCATCGAGGGCGGCAAGCCAGCCCTGGAAGCGGCGAGCGGCGACCACGCGGTTGCTCTGGCCAAAGCGCTTGCCGCCATTATCCTTGACGGACAAAAGAAGCAGATCGACGCCGACGCCATCATCAAAGACCACGCCGCGCGCATCGCCAGGGCGCGTTTTGAAATTTACGGCAAAGAAACCTACCCGGACGCCACGGGCACGCTGCGCCTGACATTTGGTCCCGTGTCAACCTTTGAGGCCAACGGCACGCTGATTCAGCCATTTACCACCTTCGGCGGCCTGTACGACCGCTATGCGGGGTGGGGCGGCAATGAAGTATATGCCTATGACGGCGCCTGGAGCCTGCCCCAGCGCTGGCTGGACAGGCGGCATCTGATAAATCCTGACATTCCGCTGAACTTCAGCCACAGCGTTGACATCATAGGCGGCAACTCAGGCAGCCCCGTGATTGATATCAGGGGTGAAGTGGTGGGTCTGATCTTTGACGGCAACATAACCATGCTCCCGGGGCGTTACTACTACAACGAAAACAACAACAGGGGCGTTTCCGTTGACGCCAGGGCAATAATTGAGACATTGGATAAAGTCATGGACGCGAAGCATATTGTTAATGAAATACTTGGCAGCGGAGCGCGCGTCAGCGCGAACCAGCGCAGAGAGTAAGGGTATTATGCAAGCGCAAAATTGGGTTTTGATCACGGGATGCTCTACGGGTATCGGCAGGGCCTTGGTTGACGTTTGCCGTGAATTTGGCTGGGGCGTTATAGCCACAGCCAGAACCCCGGATTCATTGGCGGATATGAGAGACGGCATAGACCTGCTAAAAGTCAGGCTGGACGTGGCAGACATGGATTCTATTCAATCCGCCGTCAGAGCCGTAGAGCATTTGCCCCTGCGCGCGCTCATCAACAACGCGGGCTATGGTCAGATGGGGCCGCTGGAGGCTCTGCGCCCAGAAGAGCTGCGCGCGCAGCTTGAAACCAACGTCATCGGCTTACACGCTGTCACATACGCTTTTTTGCCCATCATAAAGCAACGCAGGCACGGAGAGGGACGCATAGTTCACGTGGCCTCTGTATTGGGCAGGCTGTCAATCCCGATGGCCGGGGCCTATAACGCCAGCAAACACGCCGTTGTGGCTTTGGCTGAGACGCTGCGCCTGGAAATAGGCAGGGAAATACCCGTCATCCTTGTTGAGCCAGGGGCCATTCAATCCAAATTCAGGGTAACAGTGAAAAACGCATGGGGGGATTTGCCCCAGCGCGTGGCGGGTACGCCTTATCAATCAACCGTTGATCGCTACGCCAATAAACGCGAGGAATACGCCGGAAAGCACGGAATGAGCGCGGACGATTGCGCGCTAAAAATATTCAGGGCCATGAACGCCAAACATCCTCCCAGAAGGGTTATCGTCGGGGCTGATTCATACTGGTCTCAGCTGGCCCACAAAGTAATTCCCGCGCCGATTTGGGAATACGCGATGCGAAGGATGTACTCGCTTCTTTAGAGACGCTCATGCCAATGTGCGTTCAATCAGGATTGATCGCATATTGGCAGGTGTGGAGTGTGGAGTGTGGAACGCATAATTCCGGTTGATTGCAAGCCGATATTATACCATTTTCCGTCGCCTATGCGAGTTTCTGTCTATAGCAATTCCCTTAAACATTAGCGTTATTAAGTGGTCTAATGTATTGTAGCGATGGAGGGATGTATGAGGTCAATATCAAACGAGAAGCGGGGATTGATAATTGCGGCGAAGGC
>JAISSN010000088.1 GCA_031273105.1 Holophagales bacterium
GTTGTGCCTACACTGCTGCCCGCGACGACTCTTTTCTTGGGGATGCGCGACTTCGCGCCTGCCAGACGCATGATAGAAGTGGGATGCAAAGTAGCCCTGGCGTCTGACTTTAACCCGGGCAGTTGCGCCTGCATTGACCCACTGTTGATACTGCGCCTGGGATGCCTGCAACTCAGGATGACCTTTGAAGAAGCCCTTACGGCAATGACGCTGCACCCTGCCCAAAGCCTGTCGCGCCCGGACCTGGGACACCTGTACCCCGGCGCAAGGGCCAGCGCGCTATTGTGGGACGTTAAACACCCTCTGGAGTTGGTCTATTGGATGGGAGAGGCATATAGACCGGAAGTTATCGCGTTAAAATGACATAAAAATGTGATAACACTACTGTCCGGTTATAAGTTGAACAGAGGCAAGTGTTTATATTCGTGTTCATATTGTGGTTGGGGTTTTTGTTCTGAAAACACCTGCAAAATGGGCTTTTTTTCGGAAAGAGAGATGCTCATACCAAGTTACGAAATAAAGGGATTACTACTGGACATGTTGATTGACTGAAATGCAACAATGGCGTGGTTTGCGATATATCTCAATAATCTCATCGTCTGAAGCGACTCGACGCTCTTGCGCCTGACTTTCTTTGTCTCTGTATCCCAATACCCCCGCACTATTGACAAATACTTTCTGCCCCTGTTATTGCTTACCTGCAAATTCATAACTGCCCCTCATGGTAAGCGTCATACCATATTGGCAATGATTAGCAATAACTACTATCAAAAATCAATACGCACAATTTCCTTTGCTTATAAGCCTTACTACACTGCTTTTTTAATACTCAAGCGACAAAGTCGGGATACTATATAGTATGGCTACGTTACGCTATTTCTTTGCGCTCTGCACTCTTCTTTTCGCCTTATGCTTCAGCGTTCAGGCCCAGGCGCCAGCAAAGGCCCATATCTCAGTCAAGCCCAAGGACATCCGCATTGGCCTCAGCCTTGAGGCGACGGAACATGTCATCAGTCTGGAAGGCGGGGGAAGCGTTTGCACAAGGGCGGGGAAGCCGCTGATAAGACTCCGCGGCGGCGAGCGTCTGAGAATCTGGCTGGACACCAGAGGGCAGATAACATCAGCCGATGAGTACCGCGTTCAAATTGGGCCGCCCCTTGCCAAAAAAGAATCAGACGCCTTGATACAGCAAATCAAAAAGCTGGGAGAATCGCCGGAAAGTGTAAAACTATCAGACGGCGACACATGGCGCATTTTGCTTGGGCGCTTTGCCACTTTGGAAGACGCCGAACCACTATTGGAAAAACTGAGCGCGGGCGGCTTTGAAGAGCTTTGGGTCACGTCGGAAAAAAGGACTGCCAACCCTAAAAATAGCAGAGGCGGCCTTTATGGAATTACAGAAAGACATGAACGCGTGGCCTTGCCTTCCGACGGCGTACTCCTGAAGCCCAGCCTGGAAGCTTCAACGGTAGAAGGCAAAGGCGCTTACAGGGGCAGGATAGAAATCTATCCCAATGCCCAAAATCGCCTGAGCGTGATCAATACATTGGACATGGAATCTTATCTTCGCGGCGTAGTGCCAAAGGAGATGGGAGCGTGGATATACCCTGCGATAGAAGCCCTCAAAGCCCAGGCTGTCGCCGCCAGAACTTACGCCTACGCCAACCTGGGAAAGCGCTCCAAAAATGGCTTTGATTTACTTGACACGCCCCTGGATCAGGTTTACGGTGGCAAAGACGGCGAGCAAAACCTGACAGACCGCGCCGTGGCAGAAACCCGGGGACTTATTGCAACCATGAACGGGCGGCCCATCCAGACCCTTTACATGGCCACGGGCGGGGGCGCCACCATTGACAATACCCATGTATTTGGCGGCGGATTCTCATACTTAAAGGGAGTGTCGAGCTATCCCAACGCGCCCCAGACTCTTTTATATAAAGGTATTCCGGCGCCATCGGGTAGTCAGTCATGGCTTTCATGGAATATAGCGCGTTTGGTGGCCGAAGGACTATTGCCCACGGATCAGCTGAATGACTCCAAAATGTTTGATGAGTTTAAGCCCGGTGAGATAAAGAAGTATGTAACATTTCTCACAAATCGTTTCAAATTGCCAGCGTCCACCCTTCCGACGCCCAAGGGGACTCAGGTGTATATATGGATGGCAAAGAGCCTTAATTTGCACAAGCTCATAGATGGCATCGAGCGCCCCCTGGCCGCCGACTACTTTTTACAGGACGCCAAACCGCCTTCACAGGACCGCATACTGGCTGGATTTTTATCCAGGCTAGGCATAGTCTCACCCCTGCAGTGGAGGGCGCAAAGCGTTACTACCCTGGACGCGCTGCAAGTTTTGGCAAGAATCTGGGCTGAACTTGAGCCAATGGACTTGCAGGAAGGAGTACTGCTGCGGGATGGCCAGGTGAGGCCCAGACAACAAGGCCCAACCCCAATTAGACTAGGGACGCCATTATTGGTACTCGAAGAATATCCTGGAGGCTACCTGTGCATGGTTGGCAGCGTCAACGCCCAGGTGGGGGACAAGGTCAAGTGGCTCAATAGCCCGGAAGGCGGTTCGCGCCTGTTTGTCAGGCGCCTGGACCCTGACGGGGCAAGCTATGACCGCTATAACCCAGCCGCCCACTGGAAGTTAGAAATATCCGAAGCAGACCTCGTTGCTAAGCTACGCTCCAGAAGCGCCGTGAGAAGCCTGAAGAGCATTGACCTAACGCACAACGAAAACGGCAGGGTTACAGAAATGATAGTGAGAGACCAGGCTGGCGGCGCCCACAGATTTACGGGAATGAGGATTAGGGGCGCGCTTGGCCTGAGGGATAACGTATTCAGATTTATAACTACCGGCGAACCTCCCGATCGCAAGTTTATCTTTTATGGCCGGGGCTGGGGCCATGGTGTAGGCATGGATCAAACGGGCGCTTACGGCATGGCGCTTGAGGGCTTTACCTTCGAGCAAATTTTGAAGCACTACTACCGTGGCGTAACGATTCAGCCCATTGGTAATTAGGGCCTGTGTATGCTTTATTCCGTTTCTAAATCAAAAGCGAAATGTGCGGTATTGATTTAGAAAGTATAGCAGCTCAAAGCAATGAAGAGACAAACCACCATTGAAGCAGACGGGGGGGGATATTGTTCCCGATGGCCCATTCACCTTGGATTCCCGCATATCCTAACGGAATAATACCATTTCCCATTGTCAATGCGAGTTTCTGTTCAAAAAAAGCATTGAATTGCAAGGAAACAGATTACTGTTTTCTAACATTAAAAATAGGAAATGGTATAAAACGACTATAGTTCTATCTGGGACTCACAAATACGGATGCCGGATAATGCCCTGTAGAGAAGTCGGGCGGGTTGGAGAATGTCTGGGGTACGCCGTTTTTCCAGACCACTATTTCCCAGACACGATTATTTTCCACATATCCCGACACATATACATCGTTACCGTACACATAGACGGAAAACGCCTGGGAGTCTAAATTGGCGCCTGGCGGGTAAAGTTCACGGGGTACGCCGTTTTCCCAAAGCACGGCCGCATAACGCTTTGCTCCGTCAAACACATAGCCGGCATATCCCGCTGCGTACACTTTTCCGTCCATTGTCGCAAATACTGATTCAGCTATCCCCTCCATGGCGTTAGCGGGGAGGGGTAAATCCACCAGCACGCCGTCTTTCCAGAGGGTGGGCCTGGGAAAGTCGTTAGGGTCATAAATAACGTAACCTGACGCATACGCGCTGTCGCCAACAGATACAATGGCGGCCCAGGACGAATGCGCCCCGGCCGGGTGGAGGCTGGTTCGCGCGCCGTCTTTCCAGATCACGGCTTTGCCATTGCCGTCAATATCAGCTTCGGCGCCGGATACATAGACAACGCCGCCTGACACGGTGATGGAGGAAGCTCTTCCCATTAAGTTTGAAACAGGCAGTGGCGCGGGCACATTGTTTATCCAGACATAAGGCGCCATGAAATCGTAAAGCCCGCCAACATACCCCGCGACATATACGTCATTGCCTGAGACAAAGATGGAAGCCGCCTCCGAGTCGTCGTTGCCGGAGGGGTTGGCGAGGAGTTGATAATCATATGGACCGCTTGGGTCTTTCCAGATAGCGGCATTAAGATTGCGAGTGTTGTTGTTGTGCCAGCCCGCTACATATTTGCTGCCATCATCCGCTACAAATATGGAGTGGGTCTGCCCCATAAACGGGTCGCGCAAGGACATATCGCTTAAGAAATAGGTTTCACCATTTTTTCCCCACCAGGGGAACAAAAGGAAACCATAATAATTTAAGTATCCCGCAATATAGACATTGCCAGGGCTGAGTTCAGTCACCACACTTACTGTGCAGCTTGCATGGAAGCCGCCTTCAATGGTAGTGGCCGTGATTATTGTTTGGCCTAATGATACGCCCGTCACGACGCCGGTGGTTTCGTCCACCCGCGCTATGGCGGGATTGTCGGAACGCCAGGCAACGCCTTTGTTTTCCGCGTAGGCGGGAAGCACGGTGGCAATTAGCCGCAAAGTGCCGTTAAGCAGCACTTCCGCATTAGCCGGGCTTACCAACACGCCGGTAACCGGGGCGGGGTTGACGGTCACCGTGCAGGTTGCGCTATGGCCGCCGTCAATGGAGGTGACAGTAATTCTGGCGATACCGGCTTTTTGGCCCGTCACCGTGGCTGTCATATCTGTAGCTGATACTGTCGCAACGCTTGTGTCGTCACTGGACCAGGTCACGCCAGGGTATGTGGGCTTGCTGGGAGTAAGGGTTGCCGTCAACTGGATTGATTGTCCCGCTGTAATCGTTTCTGCTGTTGGCGTCACATTCACGGCCGTAACCCTTATGGGTTCGGTAACTATCAGGGCGCAGATTCCTTTAGGCGCGTTTTCGCCGGAACCATAAGAGGCTATGATGTCAACGTCGCCTGCGGCAATGGCCGTCACGCGACCGGTGGCGCTAACCGACGCCTTATCAGGATTGCTGACGCTCCAGATAATGGTTGTCGGCGGGTTGGTTGGCGGAATGTTTGGCGGGGTGACAACCGCTGTTAACTGCTCGCTTGAGTCCTCCAGCAACGTCAATGACGATGGAACCACAGTCACGCCAGTCGGCGTGATGATGTTAGGCGTCACTGTGACGGCGCAGGTTGCGGTAAATCTGCCGTCAGCCGTTGCGGCCGTGATTGTGGCTGTGCCAGTGATCCCCGCTATTACCACACCGTCGCCATCCCTGGCTACGGTGGCTACCGCATGGTTGCTGCTCGCCCAGACCACGGTCTGATCCGCCGCCGCCGGAGTCACTGTGGCTATGAGGCGCTCCTCCGCGCCCGCCGCGAGCGACATGGCATTTTTGTTAAGCGCCATGTCTGTTGCGGATGGAGTTGTCACCGTGACGGTACATTTTGCGGCATGGCTGCCGTCTTCTGTGGTGACCGTGATTATGGCCTGGCCCGCTTTCAAGCCGCTTACATTACCGTCTGTCACTGTGGCTACGCTTACATCGCCGCTTGCCCAGGATACATTTTTATTTTTGGCGTTTGTCGGGTGGACATTTGCCGTGAGCCGCTCAGTGCTGCCCGCGTTCACTGATATTACGGTCTTGTCCAGAGTCAGGCCCGTCACGCTGACGTCGTCTCCGCCGCAGGCGGTAAATGAGAATAGCAAAGCCATCACGGCCGCTATCAGTAAGTAGAAATGCTTCTTCATGGATTAAAATCCTCCAATTTGGTTATTCAACCTGGTTATTCAACGATGAATCTGTAATAGTGGCCCGTAGCGCCGTTGGTGCTGCCCGGGGCATTGTAGTCCGAGCCGCTGAACGCGCCATAGTAAATGGTGTTGAAGCTAATTATCGGGGCGTTGGCGAATGTCGTTGCCTGGGCGCCTATTACACCGCCATAACCGGTTGCGAATTTTCCAAACGGCCCGGCGCCGCCTGGGTCCCCGACAACAGGGGGCAATGTCCAGGGGGGACCGCCATCCCCTCCATCTATGCTGTATTGCCCGACATACGGAGCGCCCCTTGTTACATACAGAGAATACTCGCCCCCATAATCTTCTCCGGCAACTCTCTGATCATAGTTCGTTATCCTTATCCAGTAAGCGCCAGGCGCATCCGGCATGACTATCATTGCGGCGTCATAGACATAGTAATCATAGTAATGATAAGCGGCGTCTTCGTCATTGGGGTCGCCCGCGCTTGTATCATAAACCCATATTTCAGGGTCAACATAAGCTCCCGAACCGCCGCCATATTGAGTAAAAATATCCCATGTCGGAAAGGTCTGTATGGTCAGCATTTCGGCGTTAAAGCCAAGGACTGCTTCCAGCGGCGCCATGTTGGTTTCTACATTAAAAGGCTCGGTGCTGGCTACTTTTTTGGCGGGGCCAACGTATGCCTTGGCTATATAGCGCCCTGGCCTCAGCATGTTGAACCAGGCTATGTTGCTTTCCCTGCCCTGTCCTGTATCAGGGTCCAGGTCAGCCAGATAATCGCCCGTTATTGAAGAACCCACATAGTTTTCAATTGTGCCGTCAGCGCTGCAGTTGTAGAGAAAGACGTTCAGCCCATTCATGGGGGCCTTTATCTTGACGGGGGCGAGGACGTAAGTTGACGGGGGGGTCGCGCCGTTATTGGCGTCGTTAATTACGGCTTCTATGGTTTTCAGCACGTTGATGCGGCCCCAGCCGTATTTATCTGAAAAGCCCGTTTGCCCGTCAATGTAATCGGCGTTTTGCTCAATGTAGGTCTTTATCTGATCGGGCTTCAGGTCGGGGTTGAAGTTCAGCATGTAGCCAATCAAACCGGTTACGTGGGGCGCGGCCATTGACGTGCCGTTACCCCAGCCATAGTTGTCGTTGGCGCCTGCCAGGGTAGAAAGTATGTTTTCTCCCGGGGCTACGACGGAGAGGTGGGGACCCCAGCAGGAGAAACTCGCCAGCTTGTCAGCGCCTGTAGTCGCGCCTACGGCTATGACGCCCGGATAGGCGGTCGGGTATTTAACCATCCTCTGACCATCATTACCCGTGGCCGCTACCATTACGATGCCGTTTTGCAGGCCGTGGGAAACCATGTCCAGGGAAAACTGACTCGCGTATGGGCTGCCTAATGAATAATTTACCGGTATAGTGGCAGTGTAACTATTGGCCTCCTTCCACCTTGCTAAATGCCAGATAGAGCCATAAAGAGACCAATCTGAAGCGCCGCCGTTTGAAGCAAAGGCTTTATATTGAATCAGATCGTTATTCCAACTGACGCCAGCCATACCCACCCCGTTATTACCCGTCGCCACAATGGTGCCGGATGTGTGGGTGCCGTGTCCGTTTTGGTCTGTGTTATAATACTTTGTGCCGTTGTAATTGAGGGTGAAGTCGGGCAGCAAATCCATGAACCGCTCGCCGTCAAGACCTTCAAGCTGGACATAGGTTGTCCAGTTGGTGTTACTGGTGGGGGTAAACCAGGAGTAAACGTGTTTGACCTGGGAGATTAAATCCTCGTGGCTCCATCTGATCCCCGAGTCAACGGATGCTACTACCGGCCTTTTTTCGCTGCTGCCAAAGCCGTACTGGCGCCAGGCGTCATAAGCCTTAATTGTGTAGGAGGCGAACGCGCTTTTATCAGCCAGAAACTGATCCAGATTATTAAAGGTTATCGGGTTGGTTTCAACGGCGTACAGTTCGTGCTTTATCTCTGGCTCAATAAACATCAGGCCGGCATACTTTTTGGCGTGATTCAGCGCCGACAGTACGTCGCTCTCTTTATAAAGGCGATAATAAACTGCGCCGTTGGCGGCCATGCCGCCAATTACCTTGAAGCCCATCCTTTCAAAGTGGGCCGTCTTGAAGCCGGGCCTTGCCTTGGCAATCAGGTAGCCGTAGTTGGTGTCGTTCTGTAAACCTTCTTCTGTCTTTGGCTCATAGAAATTGTACTTGACGACCGGCTCAGTGACTACGGGTATGTCTTTAATGGGCGGCGTCTCAGGTCCGGCGCCGTCCCGGGGGTCGCTGCTGTTACAACCAATGCCAAGAACCAAAATCGGGGCCAAGGCCAGAGAGTAATATTTAATGCGTGAAAAATTCATGTCGTGCCTCCTCTATTCAGCGCTGGGGTGCATGATTAATGTAAAGTAGCCGTTTATCGCCCCCAGGCCTTCATCCATACTCGAAGCATAAGACCAGGAATAAGACGCGCCAGCGCCCGCCCACGTAAATACTTTGTAGAAATACATGGCCCAGGCTGGATTAGTACCCCAACCGTCGTTGGCGCTGGCGTTATCCCCAAAGACGTTCCATTCATAAGTCACGCCAGGCTCAAAGTTCACGAATTGAAACGGCGGAGCGTCGCCGAAGTTCTTATTGGCGAGATCTGTGTCAATCACTAATGTGCAATTGTCTTCAATATAAACAAAAGGGTCAACGTATATTGTGTCGCCCTGAACGTCTTTCCGGTCAATAAAGAGCCAGGTGTTGGCGCCAATATCATTAATCTTTATGGTCGGGTTGCCCGCGTCGTCAAGGGCCCGGTAGTCAATCTCAAATCGCGCCCTGAAAGCTTCACCGCCGTTTTTGTCTCTGGCAAATAAGGTGAACCTGCCGAAATCTGAGGTTTCCCTGTTAAGCAGCGCGTCATTAATGTTGAACTTGAAGGTGGGCCTTAGCGTAGAACTTACGCTCTGGTTTGCAGGCAAGGCAAGGCTGACGTTAAAGGATGGCATGGGCGTGACGGCGCGAATGGGGCTGTAGGGAGAATAGCCGTTTCTGTTATAGAACCTCATCCTGTAGTAGTAGGCGACGCCCCCCACAAGCTCGGCGCTGAAATCATAACCGTTGACAAAAGAACTGGTTGACGGGTTGGCGTAGGTCCGTCTTCGCACTACCTTAAATGGGCCGTCGGGGTTTGTGGCGCGCTCTAATTCATAGCCCCGGAAACCCGGAATGCAGTCAATTTCATATTGCACATATACCAGGTCGCCATCAGGAACAACTGAATCGTAAGAGGCGGCCAGGGGCTTGATTGGGGGGTCAACAGGCCCTGTTGAGTATAAATCGAAACTTACGCCGTATGTATAGGTGCGGAAATACCACCAGGAATAACGGGAAGCGTTGCTGAGGTCGCTGTCTGTTGTGGTCAGCGTATCTGTTACGCCCAGATAGATCTTCCGCTCTGTTCTGTTGTTGGCCCCATCATATACAACTATGTCAAGGAAATGTTCGCCAGGGCCTATCACGTTGACGAGGCTGAAACACCAATCTGTCATTAAGTAGCGTTTTCCGTCCATAAGATAATGAGCGTTTGCGTACTCCCAATAACCTGCCTGGACTACTCTTTCCTGGCTTGGCGTGGGTATGTCGTCAATATTGACCAGGGTGGAGACTAGGTTAGAAGGCGCATATACGTCGCTCTCGGCTATGGCCGTGACTTTGACGTACCGCAGGTCAGTGGGTATGGCCTCAATGTAGTTTTTTTCTGGAGGTACTGACACCCACTCTTCAACGCCTTCAATGACTCCCATGGCATTAGCGGCGCCAAAGGCTACATCAAGGATAATCGGCGCTGAGGCCGGCAGGGTCTTGACCCAGTCCCTGCGGGAATATAGCGTTACAGTATCTTCCCTGGAGGGGTCAAAGTCGGCGAAGCAGGCCATGGCCGTGTCGGCGCGGCGGGCGTAAATGTTGTATCTCCTTGTTTTATCCAGCCCCAGAAACACAGCGCCCTGGGCTTCAACAGGAAAGGCTATGTCCGAGGCCAAAAGCTCGCCTGTATAGGCGTCCCGCAGTGAGAGCCTGACGTCGCCGTCCAGAAGATTGCCGCCAATGCTGTCGTACACATAGACCGTTGTGTTGGGCCTCATTTGCTTTGTGGTTAATGTGACGACGTTGAAATTATTGCCGTCTTCTGCCTGCACGCTGATTTGTATGGTTGTATCGCCTTCGGGGTTGAGGGCTATCGTTGTGGCCTGTCCGCTGTCGCACTCCTGGCCGTTAATGGTGAGCCTGGACTTTATGTCCTTTAACGTCACCGCCACCGCGAGGCTGGACGTGGGGGTGTAAAACGTCGAGACGCCGTAATTTCTGACATCGTCGTTGTAGGCGGGTTCCAGCTTACCCTGTGAAAGGGCTATATTCGCTATCCCCGTTTCCTGGCTGTACACGATGGGCGGCGGCACAGATTTGTCGTCGTCGCTGGAACACCCTACGGCACTCAGTACCGCGAGGGAAAATGTGATTGGTATTAAGAAGGCAAGCCATTTTGGCATGTATCTTATTCTTGGCATACAGGCTCCTGTATTGAGACGAGGAAATTAAACCTCGGTTAGTGAAACGAAAGTGTTTCCTGAGTTTGGAGCGTTTTCGCGCGCTCCCAAAACCGTGTGCGATGGGAAAAAAGCAGAGGGGACGCATGGACAAAGAGTACAAACCCCCTCAGAACACTTGCCAATGCGGTACCTTGAGTGAATAAGCATCAAACGCGCCCCCTCTGATTTCAGAATATTTCATTTTTTTTTTTTTGCAATCCGGCAGTTTTTGCCTGGTGGGTTTTATGGTTTTTTTAATGTTTTTTCAATACGCAGATGCAATTCACGCGTGAAGTGAGATATGATGCAAATATGGAGCGTTTGTGCTCCAAAGCCTGACATGACGAATCGCAGTGAAACGCCGGAGTTTCGTAAGATGGAGCGGTTGCGTTCCTGGTTGAATCTAATCAAACACATTTCTTATTTTTTCAATTAGCAATTTATCAAGATGTTTGTTTTCAGCCATATTGTCAATGATACTCCAGACCTGCTCAGGCTTTAATTTTTCCCTGTATGGCCGCTCTTCCGTTAATGCCTGATATACGTCGCAAATAGCCATCACCCTGTCGAGTTCGCACAGTCGGTCGCCCGCCATCTGGTACGGATATCCCGTGCCGTCCAGCCTTTCATGATGATTGGAGGCAAAACCCACAATTTCCTCGAATCCTTCAATCTGCTCCAGTATTTTTCGCGTAAAATAGGTGTGCTTGTTTATCTCAAACCGCTCATCCGGCGTGAGTGGTCCGTTTTTGTGTAATATGTCAATAGACACATGCAGTTTTCCAATATCGTGCAACAATCCGGCTATATACATTTTGTTTTGGGTTTCATCATCGTATCCTAAATGCGCGGCAGCTTTTTTAGCAAGTTTGGCTATTTCTATAGAATGATGGAATGTAAAGGGACTTCTTTGGTCAATAATATCGGCAAAACAGAGAGCAAATTTTTCAATGTCGTCTATTTGATAATATACATCATCACTGACTACAATTTTATCTGATAGAGCATACTTGGTTTCGTGATTAAAATAATCGAGAAGAAAAAATTCGCGCTTGATCAGTGAATAAAAAGCATTAATTATTTCTGTTGAAAACAACCCTTTGACCTTATCGAGCCAACTGCATATATCCAAAAACAGGTTTCTGTCATATATATCTGATTTTCCAAATTTATCATCAAAGGCGCTGGCTAAACATATGATTAGCGCTCCTTTTGGAATGTTTTCCCCGGATAATTTAAAAGGGCCGGAAGCATTGTAATGCTCGTGGTGGTAAAGTACGTAATTTGATATTTCTTTAGACAGCGGTAATTTTTTAATAATTTCTTCGCCTATGACACAGTGTCGCTTCATATCCGCTTTGTATTCATTTGTAGCAAATTCATCGCTGATGGCTATATCATGGAGCAGGGCGGCGTAGTAAATGTCAGTGACCGTATCTTCCGCAAGCCCTGTCTCCCGGCTGATCATAACTGATAAATAAGCGGTGCTTTTTGAATGGGAGAGGTTGTTTTTGCCGGCAATATCCAGCGCGTATGATAGCCCGAAAATGAGAGAGTGCTTGCTTACGTTCATGATAATCATTTCATTTTTCTCCGTTTGCCTAATCAATTGTCATTAGAGGTAATTGCAAAACCTTCTGGAAACGTCGTACGCCAGTGCGCAATTCCTGAAAAATGCGGGTCTGGCGTCCGCGTTTCCGGCAAAGCTGGAGGTTTTGCAATTACCTCATTATACCAAAGATGGAAGCCCTGGCGAAAGGGGCGGATGCAGGTTAAATCCACAGGACGCCTCCCGCCGCTCTCAGAGTAATATTTCCAGCGCCTCGCCCTGAGTTGCCACGCCCAGGGCGACGTCGCCGCCGCTCTGGGCGAGGACGCCCGCTGAGGCCAGCCTGGCCATGGCAGGGTCGTTGTTCTGCTCGCTCAAATGGACAAGCGTCACATTTTTCAGGGCTGGCGAGATGATGTTTTGCAGAAATTCGGCGCAGGCTTCGTTGCTTAAATGCCCAACGCGGCTGAGGATGCGGGCTTTGAGCATGGGAGGATAGGGGCCTTCCCGCAGCATCGCTATGTCGTGGTTGGATTCCAGCGCCAAAAAATCCAGGCTCCTGGCGTATTCAACGGCCAGGGCCGTGGGATATCCCAGGTCGGTTATCACTCCCAGGCTCAAACCGGCGGCTTCGATTCTGTAGGCCACCGGGTCAACGGCGTCGTGGGGCACGGCAAAGGGGCTGAGCAGCCAGCCCTCCCAATTTTCAGATCGGCCCGGCGTCAGGGGTATGCAGCGCCGCTTTGGTATTTCAAGGCCCTTGGAAATCTCTATGGCCCTCAACGTGTTTGGAGTCGCCAATATTGTCCAGTCTGTTTTTTTTAGTATGACGGGAATGGCGTTTATGTGGTCTGTGTGTTCATGAGTGACGGCCAGGCCCCGCACCTGGTCGAGCCGCCAATTAAGACCCTCCAGCCTGCTTCTGATTTGAAGAAAGGATATGCCAGCGTCGATCAGCAAAATCCTCTCCCCGTCCGCGATGGCGTGGCAGTTCCCCTTGGAGCCGGATGCTAAAGACGCGTAACGCATAGGGCTGATATAGCCGTTGGGCTTGGGATGCCGAAAACTGCTAAATCTTCATTGAATTTCACTGAATCATCCAGGTAGCGCCCCAGGGGGTTTCGTCCTGCCCTAATTGGACGCCCGCGCCCAGGTGATACTTTTTGCCCGTTATCCAAACGTTTATACCGGTTCTGGTTGTATTTCGTCCGTCCATAGTTTTTCTTTCCGCGCCTATGGCAAAGGTGATATAGGAGTTGGCCTTGACTTTTAATGAAGCGACGGCGGTCTTTTGATCAACGGGAAAGGGCATGCGCATGGCTTCGTTGATGTCTGATTCCAAGGTTATCTGAAACATCGCGCCTAAGTCCATTTGGAGGCCCGCCCTGTACTGGGGCTTTTCTTCCACGTCCCATAAACGCCTGGACGCCAGGCGATCCATTTTTACTGCCAGGCGCATGCCGCTCCCTATTTCCGCGCCGATAAAGGCGTCTAGGGCGTATGTGGTATTGCGGTTTTGGGTTTCATCGTAATCCAGCAGGCTCTTTGCCTGGCTCAAGCTCGCGCCCAACTGATTATAAACGCGGCCCAGGCGCCAGCGTTCAACCCTGAGCGTGCTGCCGTAATAGTATTTGCCCTGGGATGAATATGTAACAGCAAACCTGTCAACAACAGACCTGCGGGTGTCAAAGTCAACGCCAAAGCCAGCGATTTCGCTGTCCTGGGCGTCAGCCCACAGGGAGGTCATTTCTTCCCTGGAGAGCGTCAGGGTAGTACCGTTGCCGGAAATCGCCATGCCGTAAGCTCTGGATCGCAGTCCCCATGGCGATTCGGCCAATTTTAAAATGGCGGCGCTTATCTTGCTAGGGTTGCCGCTTTCAAAATCACCCAGACAAGACATAAAGTTATCCGCGCCCTGCTCTCCCTGGGAATAACCAAAGGCGATGAACTCTTTGGCCTGAGGCGTCTGGGAGGAGCGGCGCCACGGATTCAGTTCTTCGGAAAACAGCTTCGTCCCCCCAAAAGCGGGGCCGTCGGCAAAGGGAGGAACTTGGGCCGCCAGAGGCAAGGCGGTAATTACGGCTGCGCAAAAGAGAGAAGCCTTGAGATATGAAGTCAATCCGGTCATGCGCCAGTATAACCAACATATTCGCACAATCGCAAACCAGGAAATCTACGATACCCAAACTTTAATACGGCTACGTCGAAGCAGGACGATACCAAAAAGGACGAATGTAAAGTAAACGTACCGCTGATAATACCCGTAACGGGGATAACGCTGAATGAAATGGAGCTTGCGCTTAATGTGGGCGAAACAGCAACCCTTCATGCAACCGTGACGCCTGCGGACGCCACCAATTCCGCCGTCGCCTGGTCAAGCGGCGCCCCTGACAGCCGATGTTTCCCAAACGGGCGAGGTTACAGCCCTGGCCCCAGGTAAGACGACAATCAAAGTCGCCTCAGTGGCCTATCCTGCTGTAGTGAGTGAGTGCGCGTTGACGGTTACGACAGCCATACCCCCAGGAAGCGTGTATGTGGCGGGATCTAATTTAAACGCGCAAAATATGAGCGTTGCAATACTTTGGAAAAATGGCGTTTCACAAAACCTCAGTGGCGGAAATAACGATGCTTCTGCTCAATCCATTTTTGTGACACCCGGCGGCGCTGCTTCCCCGGCGTCAGCGGATGTCGCTGCGGTAAGAAGGGCAAGAGCATACTCTGCAATCAGGAGTTCTTCAAGCCTCTGAGCGAAGGCATTTGTTTACCGATATCGCCACAGATTGCCTCCACGGCTTTTACAAAGAGACTATGGACTTTTTCCGGTTCCATGGCGGCCCAGGGCTGTTCTTTTCGGGTCCTGGCGCACGCCTCGACAATTGGGGAACCAGCGTCCATGATCTCTTGCAGTTTTTTTTTAAGCAAAAACAAATCCGCCGCCTCGCCCTTCAAGACGGTAGCGCGTTCGGTGCGTTCATGCGGCAACGAGTAATTGGGTTTGCTTGTAAACTTTATTTCCTTGACAGAGGGGGGCGACAAGGTTCTTCCTGTGTTATCCATTCGCCCCTCCCTCCAGATCCTCCGCAACGGCTTGACCCTTAAAAAGCGCGGGATATTTTTTTCGTACGATGTCAATGGCTATTTGCCAAACAATGCGGTCGGCCTGACTCTTTGCATTACCCGACATTTTAATTATTTCCGACAGCGAAAGACCCTTTCGAACAATATCTGCAACAATCTCTTCGGCTTTGTTCTCAATGCTTGCGCCTTTAATAACATTACCTGTTTTGTTGACCTGGCGCCAGTGTTCTTGAGCGCCAAGGTTTCCCTTATAGGCCGTGTAGCTTGTACCCATCACGGCCCCCTTTTTGTAAAATTCAGGCAATTCACCGCGCAAACCATACCCATGGCGGCGCCATGTTTTAAACTGTACACAAGCCCAATCAGGGGCGCTCTTGCCCTGAATTCAGCCTGTTTATACGCTCCCCTATGGGACAATATAACCTCTGGAATGCTTCATCTAACAAAATTTCTGAAGTTTTGCAAACGACTCTACCAATAATCATTGTGACACGCAAATTCAAAAAGCGGAATGTAATTCAAGCCAGAAATCAGTTACCCTATAAACAGAAGGATGCGCCATGTTTGAACACTCCTACTATCCGCCCATCGTCATTGAAGAAACGCCAAAGGGCGAGCGCAGCTACGATATTTACTCACGGCTACTCAAGGACAACATCATTTTTCTGGGGACGGCCATAGACGACGCCGTTGCCAATGCAGTTGTGGCCCAGATGCTATTTCTGGAATCAGAAGACCCCGACAAGGATATACAGATTTACATCAATTCGCCCGGAGGCGCCGTTACGGCAGGGTTAGCCATTTACGACACGATGCAGTTTGTCAAAAACGACATAGTAACCTACTGTGTTGGTCAGTGTTCTTCCATGGCCGCCGTGCTTCTAGCGGCGGGCGCCAAAGAGAAGCGATTCGCCCTGCCTCACGGGCGGATAATGATACACCAGCCCTCCGGCGGAGTTCACGGACAGGCGTCCGACATAGAAATTTCCTATAAGGAAATCCAGAGACTAAAGGAAATGCTGGCCCAGCTCATGTCTAACCACACGGGGCAATCGGCCAAAAAACTCATCAAGGATATGGACAGGGATTTTTTCATGAACCCTGACGAAGCCTTAGCTTATGGACTCATTGACAGAGTCCTCACAGAAAGACCGTCTTAGCGCGCTTTAATACCTTAATAATCGTCTGTCTTGACAGACGAACTTTTTCAGGAGAAACGACATGGCCGGTGTTGCTGCGAATAACTTTGAGCTGGTTGAAAAGATCCCGCTCTATATCCCAGGTAAGCCTATCCAGGAGGTAAAACGAGAGTATGGTCTTGGCCGCATAGTCAAATTGGCCTCCAATGAAAACCCATATGGGCCTACGCCAGCCGTGAAGGAGAGAATCCTCAAAGCCGTGAGCGGCAGCGATGACGAAGGCATCGGCCTCTACCCCGTTTCCGACGGGTTTTACTTGCGTCAGGCTATTTCCGAGCGCCGCAAGGTGGCGTTAAACAAAATAGTACTGGGCAACGGCAGCGCCGAAATCATCGAGATGGCCGCCAAGGCCTGTTTTATCGCCGGCGGCAGCGCGGTGATCCCCCGCCACAGCTTTGCCATCGGCGGCATCGCCACGCAATCATCCGGCGGACGCGTGATCGAAACATCCGCGTCCGCTACCGAAGTTGACGTTGAAGCGGTAATCAAGGCTGTAGAGCCGGATACCAGGATGGTGTATATCGCCAACGCCAATAACCCCACGGGCGTTCAAATTGAGCGGGACGGCATAGCCAGGCTGGTTAAAACGCTCCGTGACGATATTTTACTGGTTGTTGACCAGGCGTACGCTGAATACGCAAACCCTGGCGAGTTTTCCGACGCCTCGGAATTTCTGGGCGAAAGGGAAAACCTGTTGGTACTGCACACCTTCTCCAAGATATACGCCTTAGCCGCCCTTCGCATCGGTTACGGCCTTGGCAATGAGCGCATCATTACATTACTGGAGCGCGTAAGAAGCCCATTTAACACCAACCACGTGGCCCAGGTAGCAGCCGAAACCGCCATCAGGGACGTTGAGTTTGTCGCCTCCTGCCGCGAGAAAAACCAGCAGGCTAAGGACATCTTCTTTAACGAGGCAAAAAAATACCCCTGCACCGCCTCAGGCAACGCGGGTAACTTCGTGTTGCTGGAAACAGCCATACCCGCGCCGGATTTGTTTGTTCAACTGCTGAAGAAATCCGTCATAATCCGCCCCATGCACGGATATGGCCTGCCCCAGCACCTTCGCGTCACGCTGGGCCGCCCGGAGGAAATGGAAGCCTTCTGGACGGCAATTGCTCCCATACTGGGCGCTTGAACGCCAGGGTTATCTTGTATGATTAGTCAAACCAATCCATAACGAACAGAAATGGTTGAAGCAAGAGTATGTTTCTGCGTCTGGTTTGAAACACACGGAGATAAAACATGAAAATTACAAGCGCAAACTTAAGGACGTTAAACGAAAAACAACTTGCTGACTTTTTGCTTTACTGTACAGAAGCGGCTTTCGCCGCCGCGCACATGCCAAGATTTTGGGCCATGAAAAGCAAAAACAAATTTTCGGTATTCATCAAACTCTTAATGATTGAAATATCGGAAAGATGTTCTATGGATAAAAACAATTTTCTTAACTTCTTAAAAACAATAAACGAAGCAGCCGAAGAGCGAATAAGTAAATTTAACCCACAGGAGCTTCAAGCTGTGCGGGAAAAGGCGCTAAAGCACTTTGACCAAAACATTAAAATAGAGACGACTTCAAAAAAAACCAGAGAGCGGCTTGTAGAATCCTGGATGAATGTAGCCCTCCTGAAAATAGCTTATGACATAAACACAGAACCAGTTCATACAAATGAAGAAAAAACTGCTTTTCTTTTATCGTGCAACGACTACTCAAACGCTTTAAAGCTGATTGAGAACAAAGCCGATGAATATGCTGGTTTAGTTTCTGAGATTCAGCCATGAACCCGCGGGAAGCACTACAAAACCTGGAACTTCAGGTGTACACAGCCCCCTGGTGCGCCGATTGCCGGGTTTTGGACAAATGGCTGGCGGCAAATGACATATTGCACTTAAAGGTTGACATTGAAACAGTGGAAGGCGCCGCTGAAAGGCTGGAGCGCGAGACGGGCAAGAGAGCTATACCGTTCATACTTGTCAACGGCAAACGCTGGGTGCGGGGCTACCACAGGGAACTGTTGTCCAGGTTTAGCCCGGAGTTACTTATTCAGGAGTTGCTTGGCGCATGATTCCGTTTCGTAGTTTTGAAGCGGAAAGTAACGCTGATCCGTGAGACCCAAAAAGTCAGAGAGCCTAAAAACAGCGCGCACGCTGTTTTTAGGCTCTCTGACATTGCATTGATTTATTCTTCCGTAAGTCCTGGCGTTTCCTTCTTGCTTTGCAAAACGCCCCAGACGATGGCGCCGATGCAGATGAGGGCTAGTATCGCCCCAATCAATTTGCTACCCCTCACTACGTGTTCTGGGATTTCGAAGTCGGACAATGAAAAGCTCATTACCACACCAAGCAACAACAGGCTGACCATGTTCATGACCTTGATGAGGGGGTTGATGGCCGGGCCTGCCGTGTCTTTAAGCGGGTCGCCCACCGTGTCGCCCGTGACGGCCGCCTTGTGGGCCTCGCTGCCCTTGCCGCCATAGACGCCGTCTTCGATCATCTTTTTGGCGTTATCCCAGGCGCCGCCGGCGTTAGCCATGAATACGGCGAGCAACTGACCTACAACTATCATTCCGGCCAAAAAGCCGCCCAAGGCGTATGGGCCAAGAAGAAGGCCGACCGTGAGGGGCGCCGCTATGGCCAATAAGCCGGGGCCAATCAATTCTTTTTGGGCCGTGGATGTGCAGATATCCACAACGCGGCCATAGTCGGGCTTCTTGCTGCCCTTCCAGATTTCTTCATCCCTGAATTGAATGCGGCACTCTTTGACGATGTAGTAAGCTGCCCGCCCAACGGCCCTTATCAGGTTGGAGCTAAACAGGAACGGCACCGCGCCGCCAAGCAGCAGGCCGATTAACACCTTGGGGTCTGCCACTGTGAGGAGGCTCTGTTTTGCTCTGTAAAGTTCCAGCGTCATCTCGCCCAATTTGTCTTCGCTGCCGACGGCTATGACGGCTATAAAGCTGGAGAATAGGGAAACAGCCGCTATAACCGCGCTGCCGATGGCTATGCCCTTGGTTTCGGCTTTCGTCGTGTTGCCTACGGCGTCCAGGTCGGCCAATATCTGACGGGCTTTTTGGTAGGAACCCGGCGCGCTGGCTTCCATCTCATCCTTTTCATAGCCCATCTCGCCTATGCCGTTAGCGTTGTCTGCCACAGGCCCGAATACGTCCATGGAAATAGTGTTTCCGGTGAGGGTCAAGAGGCCAATGCCCGCCATGGCCACGCCGTAAGCGATGAACATCGGCGTTGTGCCTGTATAGACGAGGACGGAGAGGAAAATGGCCGCAGCCAGGATGACCAGTGTTATAACGGTTGACTCGTAACCAATGGCAAAGCCCTCAATGATATTCGTGGCGTGGCCCGTGGTGCAGCTCTTCGCCAGCCCCTTGACGGGCTTGTGGCTCGTGTGCGTGTAGTAACTGGTCACTTTGTTTAAGGCCACGGCTAAAAAGACGCCAATCAGACACGTTATGGCCGGGCGCATGTCAAGACCGGCGATGCCAAGATTGGCCCAGAATGGCAGAGCCGCAGGGTCGCCGCCGGGGAACGCGAATGCCGCCATCGCGTTGTGCTTCAGATAGTTAGCGTCGAATTTAAGATAGAACAGTCCCAGCACTATGAAGCCTGTCACTGAAAGGACTGAGCCAATCCAGAAGCCCCTGTGGACGCTTTTCAGCGCTGTGTCGCTGGTGGCGTCGTGGCCAGCCTTGACAGTATATGTACTGATTATGGAAGCCAAAACGCCGATGGCGCGGACTAACAGGGGGAACAACACGCCCTTGTGACCAAAGGTGGCCATGCCCAATATCATGGCCGCTACTATCGTGACTTCATAGCTTTCAAAAATATCGGCGGCCATTCCGGCGCAGTCGCCCACGTTATCGCCCACGTTATCGGCTATGGTGGCCGCGTTGCGCGGGTCGTCTTCGGGAATGTCCTTTTCTATCTTTCCAACCAGGTCGGCGCCCACGTCGGCGGCCTTGGTGTAAATGCCGCCGCCAACGCGCATAAACAGTGCCAGCAGCGTGCCGCCGAAGCCGAAGCCCAAAAGGGCTTCGTAGGCTTGTGTGCCGTAAAAGAGGAATATCAGCGTGCCGCCCAGCAATCCCAGTCCGTCGGTGAGCATTCCCGTGATGGTACCTGTGCGGTAGCCAAGTTGCAGCGCCGTGCCGTAGCTGTGCTTGGCGGCGGCGGCTACCCGGAGATTACCGATGGTCGCCAGGCGCATACCCACATAGCCCACGGCCCAGGAGAACAGCGCGCCAATTATAAAGGATACGGCGCGGCCAAACTTGAAGGCCAGGATGTCGCTTTGCGTGGTGAAGTAGAGGACAACAGTGATTACAATGATTAATGGGCCAATCTTGCGGAACTGGGCCTTTAGATAAGCCATCGCGCCCTCGCGCACCGCTGACGCTATCTCCTGCATCTTTGGCGTGCCAGGGTCGGCGCTCCTGACCTGCTTGACCAGCATCAGGGCGTAGAGCAGACCGGCTATGGCGATGCCCACGACGACTATCAGACAGACCCGTTCAAAGGTGTCAAATTCAGGGTCGCGGAACGGCGCGAAGAACTGAAACAGGTGTTCTTCGACGGAGGTCGCGCCTTTCGCAGACGTTTCATGCGCCCGCAGGAAAAGCGCCCCGGCGAAAAAGGTCAGCAGACCAACCAGATAGGCCAGCCTGGCTTTTGGCGAGGCGGTGAGCCGTTTGAGCCATTGCTTCAACATGTGCGCTCCCATGATGTGTGGTTTGAAAACAAAAAAACACCGTGCGCCCAATCTGTCAGATAAGGCACAAGTAAATACTATAAGCAAATTGTAAAAAAAATGTAAAAAAAGTCTTTCGGGCGGATGTGGGCGCTACATAAGGGCCTTCGCCTCTGAATCCAGAAAATCACAGCCTTACTCCCGATACAACTTTCCAAATCAAAACTGCGTAACGCGATTTTGAATTGAAAACGGAATTAATCACCGCATGATATTACTCATATTAAACATCGGCACGTATATGGCCAGCAGCAGGCAGAGAACCGTGACGCCCATGAACAGTATTAAGATAGGGCCTATCAGGCTGGTGACGGCCACCGTTGATTTTTCAACTTCCTGGTCGAAAAAGTCAGCGACGTGATTCATCATCTCCGGCAATGCGGAGCTTTGCTCACCCACGCGGGTCATTTCCACGGCCAGAGGGTCAAGCATTTTTGACTGCTCCAGGGCCTGGTGCAGCGAACTGCCCGCGCGCACCATTTCTATTACCGTGTACAGCTTGGTCTTCATGCGGTAAGAGCTGCTCGTGCGCTGTATGACTTCTAACGCTTGCAGCACGGGCAGGCCGCCAGAGAGCAAGACGCTGGTGGTGCGGGTGAAAACGCTGCTGTGGTACATGCGGTACAACGTGCCAAGGCGCGGGATTGCCAGGAGGATGCGTTCCAGAACCTTTGTCCCGCCCTCGCTCTTGGTGAGCCAGCGGACTAAGAAGACGAGTATCAGAAAAATAGCCGCCTGATAGTAAATGGTGGCGCTCATGAAGTTGCCAAAGCTCAGGAGCAACTGGGTGAGCCGGGGCAACTCCTGACCCCCGCTCTCAAAGACCTGGCTGAATTTGGGCAGCACGAAATTGAACATCACTAAAAGCGATAATGTTAGAACGACTACGAGAAAGGCCGGGTAAAAGAGGGCTTCCGTTATGCGGCGGCGGCTGTTTTGGGCGAATTTTTGAAAGGACAGCCATCTCGTTATAACTTCGGGCAGCGTTCCGCTGCGCTCGCCCGCCACTATGTTTGCCTTATAAACCGAGGGAAAGCCGCCGGCCTGATCCAGAGCGTCGGAAAAGGCCATGCCTTCGCGCACAAGCGTAACCGCGCGTCCAAGGGCGGCGCGCAGCGTGGGGTCTTTCCCGTGATCCATCAGCAGTTCAAGGGATTGGAGCAGGGGAATGCCCGCCTTCAGGAGCGCTAGCAGCTCCTGGTTGAACAGTATGAGCGGCTCGGCCTTGATGACGCGGCTGCGGGAAAATGCCGAGTGGGCGGCCTTTACTTCCATCGGGAAGTGTCCTTCGTTGCTCAGGCGGCGGCGGACTTCGTCAGCGCTTGAGCCGTCAAGCTCACGTATGAGTAAATCGCCTGCGGGCGTGGTGTATTTAACAGAAAATCGCATTGCGCCTCTGTGCAATTAGCCAAGAAAATGGGCCATAACTATTTTTTACTTGGCTGATTGTTAGTATTCTCGCCGACACGGTGCGGAAAATTATTTGGGTTGTCTCAAGCGGCATTTGTATGAGGCTCTCCGTTTGCGTTCATCATCTCCAATGATAGCCTGAAACGGCTCAGGTTTGAGAAGTTGAGCGGCTCTTATGGGTGTGTCCCAGGCATTGATGAAGTTCCCCTGATCAGTTATTCCAATTCTACTTCAAAATTGCAGGAGGCAATTTTGAAGTAGAATTGGGCTAACAGAGGATTTGCGGCGTTGTTTTCCAGATATGTATGAGCAGGTTCTATCTCTGGTGTATTACCTGATACTGGAGGATAAGAACCCGCTCTACAGGTTTGAGA
>JAISSN010000118.1 GCA_031273105.1 Holophagales bacterium
AGAGCGATATAGCTCATACATCACAAACTACCAAACTATACATACCTCCCCTCATATGAAATGTCAAGGGGAAAATGAACTTTGACTCAAATCGTCTTTTATGTCGCATCGGGGGGGGGGCGTCGGTGCTTTTGATGCCAACATGCAATGCGTCCCGCGTTTTTTGTGGAAGCATTGAAGAAAACCAAGTATAATACTCATTCACACTTGGGGAGTAGCCAAGTGGTAAGGCAGCGGGCTTTGGTCCCGCCATTCGAGGGTTCGAATCCTTCCTCCCCAACCATTTCAACCCATTATCGGATGATGCAGAGCCAGGCCTTCTAATATCCTGCTATTCTCAATCGGCGGCTCGTCAACGCAGATTTTTACAATCGCGTCGGCTACCCTGGACGCTTCAATGGGCGCTATGAGCCACAACGGTCTGCATTGGGGGGCCAACGCCTCAATGATTACGCGATAAGGCATAAGAAATATCGCGGCGGCTAATTCCGCCGGTCGTTTTTCAGTTCTGTCGCCAAGTATCAGCGAGGGGCGCGCGATTAAATGAGGCAGGCCGCTTTCCATCAGGCGCCGCTCCATCTCGGATTTGGCCTTCAGGTAGAAACCTCTTGGTCTCCCCGCCCCGACAGAAGATACAACGCCGACCATCGGTTTATTGGGCAGCTGGCACAAACGCCCGAACAGCCTCAATGGATATTCCAGGTCAACCATTCTGGACGCTTCAAGCGACCCTGCTTTTTTTAATGTGGCCCCCAGGGCGCACAGGAGTACGTCACATGGAATGTCGTCGCCGATTTTTTTGAAGTGTTCCGGGTCGTCGTAATTGAATTCGACTTCTCTCACCCGCCCGCTAACGTCCCCGAGTGTCCCCAAGCGGCGCACCAACGCTGTAAAAACCGCGTTTGGCCGCTCTTCCAGCGCCCTTATTATTTCACGGCCCACCAGACCTGTTGCCCCCGCCACCACTACGTTTTTAGAGGGATAGCCCGAAAAGTCAATTTTTTCAGGAGGCCGCGCCCTGGGAATGATCATGACCCCGTCTCCTTGCTTATACCCAGCAAAAGCCCGAGGCACATGAGAGAGGCCATCAAGCTTGAGCCGCCGTAACTGATGAATGGCAGAGGTATGCCTTTATTTGGCACCAAGCTGAGTACCACGCTCATGTTCATCAAAGCCTGGGTAACAAGCAACAGCGTAAAACCGCTGGCGCAAAGGCGTAAAAATGAGTCCCTGGCCTTTCGCGCAATCCGGTAGCCTCTCCATAAAATAGCCACGAAGAGTATCAATACGGCTGACGTGCCAATCAATCCCGCTTCTTCTCCTATGATGGCGTAAATAAAATCCGTATGGGCCTCAGGGAGGAAATTTAATTTTTGTTGCCCGCCCCCAAGCCCAACTCCGTGTAAACCGCCATTGCCAACGGCTATAAGGCTTTGTTCAGGTTGATAGCCAAAGCCCTTAGTATCAACGGTTGGGTTCAAAAAGCTCTGTACCCGCTGGATGCGGTATGGTTTAGAAACGATAAAATAAGTTCCCACGGCGATCAAGATCGGGATGCTGACGGCAAAAATCCATTTCGGCGCCCCGCCTAAAAACACAAGAAGCATAGAAACAAAAAGTATCAAAAAAGTCGTCCCCATATCCGGTTCCATGAATATCAACGCCAGCGGCAACATCAATATGCCAAACAGGGTTACTAGTCTTGGGATGGCCTCCTGACGCTTTGTCCATGAATCACGATGCTTAACCATCCACCAACTTGTTAAAATTACTGAGAATGGTTTAAAAAATGCCGACGGCTGTATTTGATAACCACCAAAAATCATCCACCTGTGCGCGCCGTTTCTGGCTTCAAACAAAAAAACAACGGCCAAAAACCCAATAAAAATAAAATAAAGCGCGATTACCAGTTTCGGAGATTCCCGCAGTCCTGATATCTCTATCTGGCTGAAAGCTAACATCAATGCCACGCCAATGAGTCCGCTGACGCCTTGTTTCAGGACAAAGGCAAAGCCAGACCTGGTACCCGTCGCCGAATAGACCCAAACCATGCCGACAACGGTCAGCAGCAGCGCAAATAGCAATAGCCAGCGATCAATCGGGCGTCTAAGGTCAGCGGTCATTTGACGGGTGAATCAAAATCAAGAGAGCGTTTGGAAAAACAACAAATATCTGCTTAGGCAGCGCTTGAGCAGTATGGTTTTTAAAAAGTTGAACCACATTACACATACCTGCAAGAAACATGCCCTGGCAGTCAGGAGGTCGTTCCGGCTTCAAAAGCCTCCAGTAATCTTTGCGCGGCTGTGGCGGCGGGCATTTCGCCGTTCATCACAGCAGAGTCCAACACAGGCAAAAGCCGTTGTATCTTTTGATCGGCATAAAATCTTTCCAGCAGATGACCTTCGACTATGGCCCTTAACCAATCCTTCTCCTGGATTTGCCGACGTTTTCTAAAAGCCCCTGATTCATTCGTTGTTTTAACGAAGTCCAGTATTTTTTCCCATACCTGCGGTATGCCATCAGAAGTCAAGGCCGAAGCCGTCATGGCTGTCGTCCGCCACCCTTCCGTTGCGGGCTGAAGGTAATGAAGCGCCCTTTCATACTCAAGCCTGGCGGCTTGCGCGGCGATTATGTTTGCGCCGTCGGCTTTGTTGATCAGTATGGCGTCGGCAAGCTCCACGACGCCTTTTTTGATACCCTGTAATTCGTCTCCGGCGCCCGGAACCAGGACGAGCAAAAAGAAATCCACCATTGACCTGACCGTGGTTTCGCTCTGCCCAACGCCGACGGTCTCCACCAATACGACATCGTAGCCGGCCGCTTCAAACGCCAGCATGGTTTCGCGGGTCTTGCGGGCCACGCCGCCAAGAGCGCCGCCGGATGGGGTTGGGCGGATAAAGGCCAGCGGGTCTGTGGCCAGCCGCTCCATCCTGGTTTTATCGCCCAAAATAGAACCGCCTGTCACGGTGCTGGACGGGTCAACAGCCATGACCGCGACCCTCCTGCCTTGCCCCGTCAGATATAACCCAAGGGCCTCGATAAACGTACTTTTGCCCGCGCCGGGAACGCCAGTGACGCCGACGCGTATTGAAGCGCCCGTTTTCAGCAGAATTGACTTGAGAACGTCCTGCGCCTGGGCAAAATGGCTTATGGAATTACTCTCAATCAACGTGATTGCCCGCGCCAGGCTGGTTCTGTCGCCGCTTAGTATTCCTTCCACATACTCCTGAGTTTTTAAATTCCGGCGCTGAACGCCTTGCGCCGCGTTTTTGCTATTTGTCGCTTTTTGACCCGGCAACCCGTCGTGCCCTCCTTCTACGCCGGGCATTACGCGGAGAGCCGATTGAAATTCAGGCTGTTGGGTATTCATAGCGCCTCAATGCGCGAATCGTCCAGGCAAGACAAAGCCTCTCGCAAAAATATCTCCCACACGTCGTCATGCGCCTCATCCATGAACAACTCCACTGCGTTTCCGGCCGGACGCGCTTCGGGATGCAGAGACCAGGCTTTAAACAAGCTGTCTAACGGCTTGGGATCCAGCCTGTTGGCCCTGAGTTTGTGGGATTTGCGGATTCTGTCCGTGTCGGGGCCGCGCAGGCTGAGGCCCTGGCGCGGCGCGGCGCGAAAGCTGAACGCCTTGCACCAAATGCCGCCAATCAGTTGGTTAAAGTGCAGGTATGCCCCGTGGTTTGAACTTGTTCTAATCAAATTGCGGTTAGGCCCCTGCCAGGCCGCTGCCCATCTCGTCAAAATACACTCCGCGCGCGCTCTGTCGTCGGGCCGTCTGAAAGCCCCCTTTGCCGAATCAAAAAAGGATTCTACTAATTCCAACGGTGTCTCTCCAGGTGAATCAAAAGCGGCGATAGCGTTACAAGCAGGTCGTTTTTACGTGGAATCCTGAACCCACGACATAAAACCTTCTTGTCAAAGACATTATGAGATCAATACATCGCTAAACAAACCCCTTTTGCGGGCGTCTCTTAAATGACGGTAAGCTGTTGACGAAAAAAAACTTGTTCGGAAAAAAATTACTGTTTTGACATTTTTTGCGTTGCTATACTGGGCAGGACAATTCTGTTTCACCGATTGCGAACGGGGGTGCTGATGATCAAGATAGACATAGCAAACGAGCTGATGCGAGTTCATCCCTGTTCAAAGGCCGTGGCGTTGTCCGTTGTTGACTTGTTCACGGACAAAATGAAAGAAGCCCTGACGAATGGCGCAAGAATTGAAATCCGGGGCTTTGGAGTATTTGAGCTGCGGACTCGTAAGCGCGGCTTTGGCAGAAACATCAAAACAGGCCAGAACGTGAAAATCCCCATAGGCAAGAGCATCCGCTTCAAGCCAGGCAAAAACCTGCGTCACGTTTTGATTTAGCTACTTCAAAATCGGGCCTCTCAATTTTGAAGCGTTATTTGCCCTTTAGCGCGGAATCGGCTATCAGTATCAGCTCGCGCAGCGTCTTGGCCATCGTCTGGGCGCTAACACCAGTTGGGTCGTAGTGCGGACATAGCTCAAGGCAGTCCATCCCCACCAATCGCTTTCCTCTGAGCAGCTTTAATCCCTCAATCAGCAACTCCCAGGAGATACCCCCGGGTTCAGGCGTACCGGTTCCGGGGTAGAGACCGGGGTCCAGGACGTCCATGTCGAGCGTCAGGTAAATGGGGCGCTCGCCAAGGGAATCAATGTGGGATTTAATCGCGCTGATGGTAAATGGACGCATAGTGTCAAAGCGTTTTGCCAGCTCCCATTCTTCACGGCTGCCGGAGCGTACGCCAAACTGTTTGATGTTTTCAAAACCAATATTGTCGGCCACGCGGCCAAGAAAGGTGGCGTGGGTCAGCGCGTCGCCCCAGAGGTCGGGGCGTATGTCCGCGTGGGCGTCCATGTGGATGACCGCTAAATCCCTGTGCTGCTCATGGGCCGACATTATCAGCGGGTAGGCAAGCAAGTGCTCGCCCCCAAAGGCTATTGGAAATTGCCCCTTTGACCTGATTTTGCCAACCGCGCTTGCGACAATGGAAAGCACGCGCTCCTTTTGACCCGGCGGCAAGAATAAGTCGCCGTAGTCCGTAAATGAAATATCAAGCAGTGACTCCTGTTGGTAAAAGCTGAATTCTTCCATGCCAAAGGAAGCCTCCCGCACGGCGAACCCGGCAAAGCGGCTGCCGGCCTTGAAAGAGCTTGTTCCGTCCCAGCAGGCGCCAAACAGGGCTATCTTTGCGCCTTCAGGACTGCGGCTGCCTGAAAAAAGCGGGAGTATAAATTCATGGGACATTTGCGCCGCCGTAATGAATCGTGTATTGACTTGATTTTAATGTCATTTCATGTTCTTAGCGCGAGTGAACACTTGCTTGCGCTTTGGAAATACATCAAGCTTATAACGCATTCGCTTAGCTCGGCAATGGTACATATTTACCTCTGTTAGAATTGTAGCCTTAGTTAGACTGTTACGCATGTCCTCATTCGAAATCACGCCGGAGTCATTCCCTCAGCGCGTTCCGCTTAAAATCATCGGGCGGGATGGCGTCCTCGACCACTCTGCGATAACCTCTATTATTTTGAGCCGGTTAGGAGAACAGGACAGGTCTGGCTGGCACTCCAATAAAAAGGGCGCATACATCAGCTACACCTTTTGGGTTGTTCTGCCGGATAAACATGCCGAAGAACCGTTGCGCAGGGCCATACACGCCCTTCCCGGCGTCGTGATGCAGTTGTAGTCGTTTGGCTTGCGGATGAACTTTTTTAGCTACGTGCGACAAGAGGAACCGCTGGGCCTCGGGCATGCGGTGCTATGCGCCAAACACGCCGTGGGCGGCAAGCCTTTTGCGCTCCTGCTGGGAGACGACATCTTTGACGACGCTATTCCCGCGTTAAACGCGCTTATTCAAGCTCATGAAGCGACGGGAAAGAGCGTCGTAGGCGTCCAGCGAGTGCCCTTTTGAGCATGTTGACCGCTATGGCATAGTTAATGAGGCTCAATCCGCCTCTGAACAATGCTGGAATGTAAATTCCATAATTGAAAAACCGCGCCCGGAAAATGCCCCAAGCCAATACGCCGTCGTTGGGCGATATATATTGCACCCGGATATTTTTGATTTGCTTGAAACCCTGCCGCCAGGCGCAAACGGCGAGTATCAGATTACGGACGCCTTATTGTTGCTGACAAAAAATGGTGAACTGGTCGCCGCGAGCATATCCGCCAAGAGATACGACACAGGCGACAAGCTGGATTACCTCAGGGCAAATGTAGAGCGTTTCCGGTTCAAAGCCGCAGTTATAGCATCACAAGCATTCCTGACTGCTGAACGCAGGTTTGAACCGGAAATGCTATAATTTCTATTTAGAATTGGAATGCGTGACAGGCACTTAAAAACGATAACTGAACGACGCCTGAATCCAGTCAGCGTCAAATTTATCATATACACCTTCAAACTTCAGGCCCGGGGCTTTTGTGAATTTAATCTCCAGCCCAAGTTTTTAGTGAAGTTAAACCCTAAACCAACAGAATAGCTAACCTTGGTTTTGCTTTCTGATTCGGTATTATAGTCGCTTGATAATTTTCGAGTTATATCTAATAATCCTGCGCCAACAAAGAAAAATGCGCCTTTATCATGTGAATCAAACCTATAAAGCCAATCGAGAGTGCGAAGTGTTTTAATCATGGTTCACCATCCTTTCACATTAGTTAGTGTGAGTGCAGGCTTTCGGGACATATTTCCTCCATAATGATTGGTTAAAGCGACAGCATTTTGCTGCCATGGGTTTGTACTACATCAATGGGAGCAGGTTGGTTTCTAAAGACCAACCTGCTCATTACAACAATAAAAAAGCCAAGCAAAACGCTTATTCAGTCCGGCTTACCGCATAGACAGAAGTGGTTCGTCCAGTAAAGCCGTAAGGCTCAAGCCTTATTGCCTCGCCATTGACCCAAATAATGGATTTAACCTGGCCTGGTGGGAAATGTTCTGGTCCATAATATTCTGTTCCCGCCAAATAAACGTTGTCGCCTAACACAAAAACCGAATATACAGACGCATATTCCTCTCCATCGGTGAGTATGTGCTCTGCGCCGTTTTTCCAAAGCACGGCATAGTTTTTAAAGCCAGCGCTCAGGATGTCGTTTTGATCAACCACTTTGCTTCCGCCCACATAAACGTCATCGCCTGATACAAAAACGGAACCTGGGCTGCCGAGACCAAAGAGATGGGGTTCATCGTTTTTCCAAAGAATAGCTCGCGAAGTGCCAATCCAGTCGGTTCCAGCAGCATATACGATGCCGCCGGACACGAAAACCGACTTAATACACGTTTGATTATTTGGAGTAATGCCATCCCAGTAGCGATACCTTCGCAGCACTTCGCCATTTTTCCAAACTATGCCATCGTAAAAGCCATCATAACCTCCCACATAGACATCACCGTCCGACACAAAAACGGATCTGGCCTCAGCTTGGTAAGAATCCGCGTCAGGGTCGCTGAGGCTTGTAGCAACGCCGTTTATCCACAGTGTGGCGGTGCGAAAACGTTTACCAGATTTATATCCGGCCACATAGACATTGTCGCCTGAAACAAAGACGGATCTAGCACTTGAACCTTCGTCTTTGTTGGACACTTCCAGCTTTTGTAACTTGCCATTTTTCCAAAGCGACGCGATTTGTCTGTCATTTTCGCGTCTATGTCCGGCAACATACACATCCCCGCCATATACAAATACCGAATTGGCGCACATTGGAAAATCACCCTTTTCAAGGTGGTGAATGATCTTGCCGTTTTTCATGACCATGTTGTGGTTGCCGACTATGTACACGTCGGCGTCAGGCGTAACGGTCCATTCGGGAGCAGGGGGCTTGGGAGGCTCAGGTGGGCCGGTGTCGCTGGAACAAGCGGCAAAGCCTAGCAAAAGGCCAAAGAGCAGAGATAGGATAGAGAGAGAACGAAGTATTTTAATCACAATTCACCATCCTTACATGTTTATACGATGGCATCCTGAGGGTTGTGACAGACGCGTGAAAAAGTTTTTTTCTGTGAAGACGGGCTGTTTTATCAAACCTATGTATGTTACTTGCCGGTTAAAGCCGCCACGCTGCGCCAAGGCGCAACCTGGCGCATCCGTGCATTTGTCTTGTGCAACATGGCTTGTGTTTCATTGCCTGAACAAAAAACGCTATGCTCCACAAAACAAAAGGCTGAGGTCGGCTATAATAGTTACGGCGCTGCGGCGTCCAACTACCCTGGAGATAATACATGAAAAAACAGATCTTGCTTTTGCTGCCCTTAGCCGCGCTAATTTCCGCTCCTTCACACGCGAGGACTCCAGACAATTCAGAAGGGACATTCACGATTACGCCCGCCTATGTCTCCGAATTCATGTTTCGCGGCTCGCGTTTTGGCGGCGCTTCGTTCCAGCCCATGATTGAGTACTCCAAGGGTCCGCTGGACTTGGGGCTTTGGTGTAACTTTCCCGTGGCTGATAAAATTGAGGGCGTGTCAGACCCGGAATTTGACCTGACGGCGTCTTACACGCTGACAATAGTTCCGAACACACTTACGATAAAGCCTGGCTTTACGCTGTACACATTTCCCAGGGCAAAAAAAGAAGACGGCTTTTACAAAGCCACCTTTGAGCCAAACGTGTCATTCGGCTACACTGCTGGCGACATAAGTTTTGCGCTCAACCTCTATTACGACCTTGTAATGGAAGGCGCTACTTATGAGTTTGGCGTTGATTATTCAATACCCTTAAAGTTGTCCAACCATGAACTTGAGTTAGAATTTTCCGCGCTCATTGGCAAATACGATTGGGCTGACAGCGTGGCCGATTCGGTTATAAAAGAAGGCGTCAAGGGCGATTATTGGCAGGCGGGATTTTCTATACCGTTTGAGTTTTCTAAAAATACAAAACTGGCCGTAGGCTGGTATTACGCGGAAGGTATTAACACTAAATCTTATGTGGGCGCTGTCAGATATCCAATCCTTGACGCAGGACAAGGCGTATTTAACGTAAGTTTTTCGCACTCTTTCTGAGTATAATTATAGCCGTCAAGACCGTTTCCCGCTGGCTTAATAATCCAAGAGAGGCCAGCGGGAAAAGAATTGGCAATCAGGCGGCACAGGCTTCGCTAGGAAGCGTCCGAGGCGTCCCATCTTCCCGTTGCCCAAACAGCCATAAAACGCAAACTTGAGCGATTACGG
>JAISSN010000119.1 GCA_031273105.1 Holophagales bacterium
AGGGAACCCCCAGATTAAAATAAATGCCAAAGCGGGGGCTTTGGGCTTGCAGCGAACCAATAGCGGTCAGCGCAAGGGCAAGGCTTAGAACACGTCTCATATCGTACTCCTGTGTCAAAAATGGCTTGCCAGTATCATGCCAAGCTATGTATAGTCGTTCAACTTTGAAAAGTTGAACCGCACGGCGCGCGCAGACTGCGAGATCAGTGTAGCGAGCCGCCGATAGGCGGGGAGAGAAACGGGAAGCTGCGGATACGGCATCGCAAGCGTTCCAAGCGCAGACGTAACTTTAATACCGCAAGACGCTTCTCAAGTTGAATCGCTATATAAGCGCGTTTTGCGCCAAAATGAAAGAGTTTCCTACAAAACCTTTTGATTTTGCAAGCGGCTCGAAAGCTATCGCAACTCCGCGTCAAACCAAATGATGCAATCCGCAACAAGCAGCAGTAAAAATGCAACTGACGCTGAATTTAGCGTAAAATACTCTTATAAGGGATGTGCAACATGGTTTGGAGCAAGGATTTGGCAAAACTGAAACAGGACTTGAGGGTACAGGATGAGAATGATCCGGCGCCCCCTCCGGCCCGGCCTGTCAAATCCAAGCCCCCGGCCGCAGGGCCAAAATCGCTGGAAGAAGAAGACGCGCTGTTTTTGGCCGCCATAGGCAAATCGCTGACCGTCGCCCCTAAAGCATATGAATCTCTTGAAGGCGATGGCGATTTTACAGAGGCCATGTCCCAACTCAAGGGCATTAAACCAGCGCGCTCAGACATCCCGGCTTCATCTGAAATGCCCTGGGCGTCCGACGCGCCGGGCGATAATGCAACGGCGCCGCAAACCGAGATTGAGATACAAATGGAAGACATATCCATAGCGTCGGAGATTGCCGCCTGGGAGGCCTCTGAAGGCCATAAACGCTCAGGCGACGCTGAGCCGATAAAAAGTACGCCCGAAAAAATTCAGTTGGCGGCGGGCATGGTCATTGAAGTTGACGGCGTATTAGATATCAGAAACCACAACGCCGAAGACGCCATGGAACGATTGAAAGAGAGAGTTTATGACGGCGCATTCCTCGGCTGGCGCACGCTGCACGTCATTTTGGGCAATTCAGAATCCTTGCACAGCGTTTTTCTTGACTATATAGACTCGCCCCAATCCTCCCCACTGACGAAATACGCCCAGGCGCCCCTGCCAATGGGCGGGGCGCAGGCCTGGATATTATATTTTGTGCATAAACAGGAGAAGCCATGACATTATTAGCTGTAGGCAGCATAGCCTTCGACGATTTAGAAACGCCTGCGGGCATAAGGGAGCATCTGCTTGGGGGGTCAGCCACATACTTTTCCCTGAGCGCCAGCAATTTTTGTCCTATTCAGCTTGTGGCAGTCGTGGGCGAAGATTTTGGAAGCGCGGAAGAGGCCGTTTATCTCGACCACTCCATAAACCTGGATGGCGTTATTCGCCAGCCCGGCAATTGTTTCCACTGGAAGGGGCGTTATGGGACAGACCTCAACGAAGCCCACACCATTCAGACAAACCTGAACGTATTCGCTGATTTTGTGCCAAAGTTACCAAATCACTACCGAAACTCGCCCTACTTATTTTTGGGAAACATTGACCCGGGTTTGCAGCTTGAGGTAGTAAACCAAATGGCAGTTCACCCAAAATGGATAGCCCTTGACACCATGAATTTCTGGATTGACGGCTCAAGAAGCGCGTTAGAAAAAACATTAAAGAAAATTGACATTTTGCTGATAAATGAAGCGGAAACTAAAAGCCTGGCAAAGGAAAGCAATGTGCTAAAAGCCGCCAGAACCGTTGCGTCCATGGGGCCTGGCACGGTGGTGGTCAAAAGGGGAGAGTTTGGCTCGTTGCTCGTCACCCGGGATATTTGTATCCCTGTCCCCGCGATACCAATGGAAAACGTTGTTGATCCAACCGGCGCGGGAGACACTTTTGCCGGCGGTTTTTTGGGGTTTTTAGCTTCACAGGGCAACCTGGAAGAGGCGTCATTGAGGCGGGCCATGCTTGCGGGCACGGTAATGGCGAGTTTTACCATTGAGAATTTTGGTATTGAAAAAATTGCTTCAGTACAAAAACGCGATATTCAGGAAAGATTGAATCACTTTTCGCAAATATTGGGATTGTCTGGATTATAATTCATGCTGAGCGTCCTTTGGGGGTAGTTATGGCTCAAAAAAAATGGCTGGGCGCCTTATGCGCGTTGCCTGTCCTGGCTATGGGGCCTGTCAGTCAAGGCTTGGCTTCAATTCAGGAAATAAGGAATTCAGAGCCAATTAAAGTGGAAAGACACTCCTCCAGATGGAAATACCCCAATGAAATCATACTAGGGCCGGGCCAGCAACTGCACATTGTTGTGAAAGGGGACACGCTTTGGGATCTGGGACAGAAGTACCTGGGCAACCCATACGCCTGGCCTCAAATATGGGAACTGAACAAATGGGTTGAAGACCCCCATTGGATATATCCGGGAGACCCCCTTGTAATACCGTCGGATCGCTACGCCCTTGGTCTGGATGGTCCAGACCCGAACGTGGCCGACCTGCGGCCTGATCCCCGAATCAGGGTTACGCCCTCGGGAGGCGCCTTTGGTTATGTTTATGCGTTTCAAGACTTTTTGCAGCTCCCCTATCTGGTTCCAAAAGGCGCGAGAACACATTTTAAAGAGTTGAAGGCTATCAGGATTACAGGCTACCAAAAAGAAGACCGAAACATTTTATCCAAAGGCGACGTCATTTATCTTGGAGGAGGCCAGAATAGCGGGCTTCTGGTCGGCGACCGCCTGCTGGTTCTGAAGGTGGCAAAGTCCAGGTTAGTGCATCCCGACGATAAACGAGGCGTATCAATGGGCGACGTAATTCAGCACGTCGCCATCGTAAGGGTATTGTCGATCCATCCGAAAAATGCTGAAGCGGTTATCGAAAACACCCTTGACGGCGTTGAAGTTGGCGACCATGTCACCGCCTTTGCCGAGCCGACGCTGATTCACTCCAAAGACGCCCCCCTGAGAGAAGACATACTGGAGCCTATCCCGTTAAAAACAACCGCAAAAATTATCTATGGCAGAAACGGCGCCACTTACTTCAGCACAGGTTCCCTGGTTTTAATTGATAAAGGAATCCATGCCGGCCTGAAGGTGGGCGACGTCCTTTTAACATTGCGCAATAGTTCTCTGATTAACGAAGGACTTAACCCACAGGGCGCCAGAGGCGGCGCCCTGACAAACAGGTATTTGGGACAATTACTTGTCGTAAGGGCCGATGAGACCCATTCAACCTGTTTAGTTCTCACAACAAAATCAGAAATGACCCTGGGCGACACTGTTACAAACTAGGCCAATTTCGAAATGAATTCAACAATAGCGCGTTGGCCCAATGACGGAAGCCGATAGGGATATATCTCATAATTCCATTCGCCGCCAATGTCGCTCAGCGTGTAATCAGGCCCCTCAAACGCAAAAAACGGCGCTCTCCGCGCTGAGTGGCGCTTCCACCACCCCAGGAGCAAATTTAAAGAGCCGACGGCCTTAGCTGTCCCAAAATGAGCGTTCAACGGAGTTAAAGACTCAATGGATTCGCATATAGCGCGCAGGTTGTCCAGCTTGAGTTCAAGGGCAGCCTGCCGGACAAACGCCATTTTTTTATGATTGCGGTCAATGGCCGCGACGCGGAGGTCTGGTCTGTGCGCAGCTATAACAACCGCGGGAATGCCCATGCCCGACCCAAAATCGGCTATCAGCGAATCAGCGGGAACAGACTCCAGACGCGGCAGCAGCGCGGCTGAATCCAGCAACAGCGCCTCAAAACGGGCCTCCGGCGGTAGCGCGGTAAGGGAATGGACGTTGTTCCACCTATCCAGCAAGCACAGATAGGAATTAGCCACACTTGATATTTTCGCAGGAAAAACAGGCGTGAACATTAGCACCTGAATTGAGACAAGATTACAATAAAAAACTTCGCGCCACAAAAGGATGCGTTAATAATCATAAATCGTGTTTGCCCTGGGAAGCGGAATACTTTTTTCTTTGAAAAAGCTGAACGCTCTGAACATCGTCAGTCATGTGCGCAAGCGGGCCATATTCGCCGCTGCGCAAGCGCCATAAGCAAAAACGGATATGATCATCTCGTTGAGGGTGTTCTCAGGGAATCAGCGCGGTAAAAATTTTTTTTGAAAATTTACCATTGACAAAATTTTTAGTTGACGCAACAATTATTTTGTTCTGTTACTTCACTCCTTTTTTAAGAGGTCGCAATGAGTTTCAAAATAGATTGGTCCAGCAGAAGCAAGCTCAGGGGTCCCAGAGAGCATTCTATCGGAGAATTAGTTAGAAAATTGTGCGCGAAGCTTGCCCCACAAGCTAAGGGAATATCCATTTCTTATGTTGATGACAGAGGAATGCGCAAATTAAACAGGATACACAGGGGGATAAATAAAACGACAGACGTACTGAGCTTTCCCGCGTCTCCTGAGAAGGGCGAGTTTCATCATCTCGGCGACATTGTTATCAGTCTGGAAACAGCCGAAAAAAAGGCAAAGCGATTTGACGTCAGTCGCCGCAGGCAAGTTGAAGCTCTGATTATTCATGGTTTCCTGCATCTCTGCGGTAAAGACCACGAAAAAGACGCGGGAGAAATGATGGCTCTCCAGGAAACTTTAGAAAAAGAACTGCTTGGCGACGAACCCCTGCCGATGAGTAAAAAGCGCGGTCGAAAACCAGGCAGCAAATTAAAAACCCTCAAGAGCGGGTCCAGAGTTGTCGTCACCGGTCGCGCCGCCCAGGCTATTTTGCGCCGTGAAAAACAGCAAAAAGAAAAACCATCGCCAAAGGCGTCCAAAAAAACAAAAACAGCCCTCAAAGTCAAACCTAAAACAAAGATCAAGCTCAGGACAAAGGCCAAACCTGACGCAGGTAAGCCTAGGAGAGGGCCAGGCAGGCCCCGTAAAGTTGCCGCCGTTGCGGCTAAATCAGCCCCAAAGCCCGCCGTCAAACGCCAACCGCGCAAAAAACGTACAGTAAAAATCCGTTCCGGCGTCATTTCTTAACGGGATACGCGATAGTGAATTGAATTATTGTCGCGGCGCGCAGCGCCGATGGTGAATCTCAATCCAATCAATCGTTGTCGCTAATCACTGTCGCTGAACAGGAGTTAATTGTGTTTAATCTCGCCATCAGCCTTGGCGTAGCTTTTTTAGCCGTCTTGCTGACATGGGCCTTGAGTATCCCCCCTTGGCTTGCCTTCATCATTGGCTTCGGGGCGGGGATAGGCATTTTTATTTACCTCGCCAAAAAAGTGCAGGAAAAACTGGAGGCTATTTTTAAGAAGGCCTCCGAGCAGCTCAAACGCCAACAGTGGGAGCACGGTATTGAAACTATGAAGACGGGTTATAAACTGGCCCCCTGGCAATTTCTTGTCAAGGGTTCCATTGACGGTCAGATTGGCGCTGTTCAGTATTTAAGGAATAAACGCGCCGAAGCCGAGCCGCTGCTCAATTCAGCAAGCCCAAACCAGTACATAGCCAAGACAATGTTGGCCATCTTGCAGTGGAAGCGCGGCGAGAGCGGCCTGGCCAAAAGAACATTCAATTTAGCGTTAAAAGCGGGAAAAAAAGAGAGCCTGCTCTATGGCGTGTATGCGTACATGCTTAACGAAATGCGTGAAAGGAACGCCGCGATAGAAATGCTCAATAAAGGTTTGAAGTACTGCAAAGACGACGAGCGCCTGTTGACTAACCGCACGTTGCTCCAGAATAAAAAGCCCATGAAGATGAAGATTTATGGCGAGCAGTGGTATCAATTCATGCTCGAGCGTCCCGTCGTCCGGCAGGAGCCGCCGCCATTCGCCCGCCCAAAGCGCGTATTGAGATAATCAGAGCTTTCTCTCTTGTGAGGCCCGCTTAACCGGACGACGCCCCCCCCCGATGCGACATAAAAGACGATTTGAGTCAAAGTTCATTTTCCCCTTGACATTTCATATGAGGGGAGGTATGTATAGTTTGGTAGTTTGTGATGTATGAGCTATATCGCTCT
>JAISSN010000150.1 GCA_031273105.1 Holophagales bacterium
ACACCGCTCTTGACTACTCGCCCTGAACCACACTTTTTGCACATCGGCACGACAATCTCCTCTTAATACCATACTGAAAATTATCATGTATATATAAATTAGTCAACACTCTCAAAAAACGATTGACATACGCGGCATTAGCATTTAACATTAAAATTCGGAGATGACACATGAAAGGCTATAAAATTGACATTAAAAAAGAAGCCCGAAAGAATAGTCATTTGCTAACCCATGAAGAAATTTGCAATACCATAAAGCAGGTAGCAGATGAATTTGCTTTAACAAAAGTCGTGTACTTTGGTTCTTATGCTGATGGTAAAGCAACTAAAAAAAGTGATTTAGACATTTTGGTGGAATTCGCAAAAAGAGATGTAGGTATATTAAAAATCATTGATCTGCGACAAACCCTCGAAGAAAAATTTAAAATCCCTGTAGACGTTATTCATCTGCCAATACCAGAAGATTCCTTTCTGGAAATAGGTAATACTGTGGTGGCGTATGAAAACCTCAGATAGAACTATCTTGAAAAAAATACACGCTGAAGTATTGGAAATTGATCTTATAATTAAGGGATGCGACCTAAATTCTTTCATCGCTAACACAACGATTAAAAAAGCTGTATGTATGACCTTGATCAATATAGGAGAATTAATAAAACACCTTTCACCTGAATTAACTAAAACAAATAATCATATTCCCTGGAAAAACATATCAGGGTTACGCGATGTCGCCGCTCACAGCTATAGCGCGCTCCGCATGGAAGATATTTATACAGACGCAATAGAAAATATGCCAAAATTCAGAAAACAAATAGAAACAGTTCTTAACAAATCCAAGTCAACTTTATAATTCCCAATTTTTTGCCCCTACCCCACGATGTCAGACGCAAAAAAAGGGGGCTTTTCAGCCCCCCCTTTTTTTTGTAAAACAAACTATCAGCTTAGAAGCGCACTCCCGCGGAAAGTAATACCTGGCGGGCGGCGCCGTAGTTGGCCATCATTACGGTACCCATCGGGGGGGAAGCGGTGTTCCACGGACCTTCCACCCATGGCGCGTCCACATCGGTCACACGAGTATGTTTATAGTTGGTATTCCAGCTATATATCTGCATGTGGTTGAACAGGTTGCGGAGCTGGAGCTTGGCGAAGGCCCTCACTTGGTAGTCATAGACCTTGAACAGGTTGAATTCCTGGGTGATGGCGAGGTCGTGATAGACAAGGGTATTATACTTACCGTGGGTTCTCTGGTTGTCCATCATCTGCGTGAAACTGGCGCCAAACATATAAGGGGAACCCCATAGTCTGTCGCTGAGCGAATTTTCCCACCCCGCGCCGGGTATAAATCCACCAGGGGCGTTGACAGCAAGGGAACGGCTATAGGTATATGGCCTGCCGTGTTCAAGCGTGTATAATAAACCAAAAGTCGTGCGTCCTAACTGGCTTTCAACAACGTAATCGGCCATCCAGGTCATAACCAGGGGCTTATGGTAGGTCAGGTAGCCGACAGGATCTGTTTTGGTGTGGTCGTACATTATCTTTACCGGATCGTCATCATTCATTTTCCACTCACGGTAGTAGTTGATGCCCTGACCAGAGCCGGGTTGGTTGCCCGCCTCGCCCTCGTAATTGCCTTTGAGTTCGGACCAGGTGATATTGCCGCCAACGTGCAGATTGTTATATGTCCAGTCGGCCACAAATTCCAATGCGTTATAGCTGCGCTTCGCCAGGGGTTGGTTGTCCCAGTATTCAATGTACAGGCGGTCATAATAGTCGCTAACATTATTACTGCCAACGGGGGCGTCCTCTCCGCCCGGGAACAACGTATAGCCATGGGCGCCAATGCTGTAGTCTATGAGGTTGCCCCATTCCCTTGTAACGTAAGTCAGGCTCGCGTAACCGCGTCCATAGTTATTGGTAGTGAGAGAGTAAGTGGCCCCAATCTGAAATTCGTCGTTGTAGGGGTTTTTCATGTTGGGGGCTATCTTTGTCGCGATTGTCGGAAAAGACCCATCGGCTAAGATTGTGTAAAGAGACAAATCCAGGGGATTGCCTACGCGATATGTATTATTGGGGCTGCCGTCAGGATTAAACCGCACAGCATTCGACGTAATTTGTCCGGCAGCGATTCTATACCCGATGTCAGAATAATAAAGCCATGCGTCAGGGCTGCCCACGTTGGACACAGAACCCGTAATCTGCTGCATAACCGCGGCGTTATAGCGGCAGTAGGACATCTTGAATATCCACGTCTGGTCGCCAAACAGGTCGTAGGTAACGCCCAGGCGGGGCGAGAAGCCCGATGAGCTGGCGATGGTGCCTTTAACGTCATCGGCTGCGGCTTTATAGTTATCCCACCTGATGCCAATCTGGAAACTCCAGTGGTTGTCAAGCTTCCACTTGTCGTTTATATAAAAGCCCATGCTTTCATTTGTTGTTTCCAGGCCCGCGGCGTCTTTTCTTTCAATCACGTAATAAGGTATGGCCGATCTGTTGTCGCCGTCAAAGTCATAGACGTAGAAGTTCCAGTTTGTGGGACCCTGGGCGTTTGCGGATTCATTCGCCCCCTTGTAGTAGTCAAAACCAAAGTCAAGCTCGTGGGTTCCATACCCGTTTGCGAACCAGGAAGCCTTTATATTGCCCGTCTGGTTGCTGCGTCTGTCGGGGTCCGACGCTCTCCATTGACCGCCATTATACATTAAACCCGATCCTATATCTCTTACCTGGCTTCCCTCTACCTGATTGGGATCTCCGCCAAGGCTGCCGGTGGCCAATGTTAGTTTTTTAGCGCCATACCTCACTTCGGTATTAAACGAGGGGCCCCAGATAGCGCGCCAGGAGAAGTTATACATCCAATTGGGGGCGTCCTGATAACCAAGCGCGGCAAATTCACCCGGGGGATTACTTGGCAGGTTGACGTAGGGGCCTGTCTGAGTGCGATTCCATGAGTAAGTGCCGATGATTGTATGGTCCTGGTTAACCAGATATGAGAGCTTGCCAATGTACCGGTTGACTTCCTGCTTGTTGGTGAAGTTGGCGCCTCTGCCGTCCAGACCGGTATTTGTGCTCTGCGAGTTGATAACGCCCGCGGTAGCCGCTTGTGATTCATATATGGAAACGTGGAACCACAGTTTATCCTTGATAAAGTATCCGCCAAGGGTATATGTAAATGTTTCGGTCATTACATTGGCCGCCCTGGGCTTAGGCGTGCCGCCGCCGGCTATCTGTGCCGGGTTGGGGGTATTGGTGGCGTACCTGTCGAAGGTTGTCCAGGGCCTTGTGGCGTTCCAGGCGGGGTTTGACATATCCACCCTGTACTGGCCCGTGAACCTGTTGCCGCCGGACTTGGTAAGGGTATTGACAACGCCGCCGTCAACGTTGCCGTACTCGGCGGAGATAGCGCCCGTGATAACCTGGGTTTCCTCAAACGAATCGCTGATAAAACTGAAGCCAACGCTGTTGAATACATTATCCATCAGGTTTTGGCCGTCGAGTAGGAACAGGTTGCTGGAACCCATGCCGCCGCGGATCTGAACGTCGTTAGAGTTAAAACCCTGAGTAACGCCCGGGGTCATCATGGTCATGGAGATGATATCGCGTCCCACGGGCAGCTCGTCAATTTTACTCGCGTCGTAGTTGCTTGACGTCTGCACCGACGTCGGGTCAACGGCTGACGACGCTGAAGCTATCACCTCGACGGTGGCCCCGGCGACTGTCTGCAACACTATGCGCGGCTGGAAGTTCTGGTCCATACCGATGTTGCGGGTGGTGCGGGCTGTCTGAAAGCCGCCCGCTGTAATTTCTATGGTGTAGTTGCCGGGCGGCAGCAATCTGGCGATAAACACGCCCTGGCTGTTTGTCGCGCCGGTGCGTTCTGCCATCAGGCTGGGCGAGGTCATTCTTACCCTTGCTCCGGCGACTATTCCATGAAGACTTTTCCAGGGACTGAGTACTTGAAATCCAGTTCGTCTAATTCTGGCATGTCAGAGCAATCGACTTCATCATTAGAACCGCAGAAGACACAGAGCCAAAGCCGGAATTTCCCAAGACTTTGAAACCTCACACGGCAGCAAGTCGTTGTTTTCGCCATTTTTCCATAGCTTCATCCCATGGAAGCATACGCGCCAGTTCTTCATCCGTCATTTCTGGCGCGTCCGAACAATCAATTTCGCTGTCCGGCATTTCAGCCAATGCCTGAAGCCGCGCTATTTGCTCATCTGTCATCGGCGGAAGCTCGTCCAACCTACAACTTACGATTGCCATAACGTTTCCTTTCTTTGCTGGTTGCCTTACGTGCAGTGATAATCCTGAAAATTTCTACACCGTTTTCATGAATTGTGTGCGCCACAAAAAACAACACATGATTGCCGCTCAAACCTATTGTTTGCCAACGGTCATCAAAGCTTGTTTCTGTTATCCGAAACGGATCCAAAAATACATATCTGGCATCCTCAAACCGAACACCATGCTTGCGGTAATTCTCCACTGCCTTCTTATCGTCCCATTCAACGCGAATCATAAGCCTTTGTATTGTATCACCATTGGCACAACTCTTGTAGAGCGGAACACTTCTTCCACTGTGTAGCCAAATGAACATGGGTTCCGCTCTACAAGTCCAATGACTATAGTGATTCAACTTGAGAAGCGTCTTGCAGTATTAAAGATACGTCTGCGCTTGGAACGCTTGCAACGCCGTATCCGCAGCTTCCCGTTTCTCTCCCCGCCTATCGGCGGCTCGCTACACTTTCAGCGCAGCCTGCGCGCGCCGCGCGGTTCAACTTTTTCAAAGTTGAACGGCTATATATTTCACTCTCTCTACTCAACTATCCCCAGGGTTGGCATGACGGCCCTCACGGCGTCGGCGATATAGCTGGGCGCCAGGTGACCGTAATGCTTTTCTACCATCTTGGTATTAGAGTGGCCTAATTGGTGGGCTACCACTTGCAGGGGGCAGCCGCTGTTGACCAGTGTTGAAGCGTAGGTGTGCCTTAGCTCGTGAAATGTGATTTTGAACCCCGCCGCCTTGCAGGCAGCTTTCATAAATGACGCCTGGTCGTCGCGGCCCCATCGGGCGCCTAAGTCTTTCCTGCTTCTTCTCTTAATATGGCTTCTGGTGAATATGTGGCTTTCCGTATCGCGCTTTGCCGTCAGTTTTTCAAACAGAGCTTTGCCCTCTTTGGATAAATATACATGGCGCGGCTTGCCGCTCTTGCTGTCCGCAATAAAAATCGTGGGATTTTGCAGGCCTGGGTCATAGTCCCCGCACTTCATGCGGCTTAGCTCGCCGTATCTGCAGCCGGTCAGCAGCGCCGCCATGACCAATGCCCTGAAATCAGGGGGGCAGACATTAACCAGTATTACCTGTTCTTCTTTCTTCAGGAACCTGACGCGCGCTTTTGAAGTTCTTTTAAACGGTTCAACCCTCTGCCAGCAGGGGTCGGCGGCGACGACCAGGCCCCGCTTAAACACAAAATTAAGGGCGGCCTTCAGTATTGTAAGTATCCGGTTGGCTGTATCCCGCCGGGCGCGTTTTTCGTCGTCGGTGACCGGAGGGGGCGCGTAGGCTTGCCCCGCGCCGGGCTTTGTCCTTAGTCGCCGGGGCGATTCGGCTAAATCCGCCAGCCATTTTTCAATGCGCCTTTGGCCCAGCCTTGCCACTTCTATGCCGCCCAGCGCGGGGATTATCGAGGCATTGGCGGTTATTTTATCTCTCCTTGCCCTTTCGCCCGATTGCCTTTCCCTCTCTGAAAAATAATCATCCAGAGCGTCAGAGACGGTATAGGGGCCGCTGCCGGTTGTTTTGTCATGGCTTTTCGGCGCCAGTGATTCCTGAAGCCTGAACCACGCGTCGGCCTGAGCCTGGGTTTGGGCATAAGTCAAAACCGTTGTTCCGTCGGCGTTCTGGCGATCGTCGGCGACGCCGATGAATTTCTTTGTTTTTTTCTTTGCCTGCCTGTCATACCACTGGGCAAACCACCTGCCCGAAACACCGTTTTTCGGCCTTCTGTATATGATGTATCGGTTGGGGGCTATGCAGGCTTGCTTTTCGCCGCCGGCCCGTATTTTTTGTCTGGCGGCTCTGGTACTCAGCCCTGCGCTCCGTTTAGTCTGCGCCATGCGCTTCTCCATAGGGGGAAATTTTGGGGGAAATTGGTTTCAGGGTTATAAGTGAAAGGACGCGTCAATAACTAGCCAGGCGTTAACCATCGCCCTTGGCGCGCCTCCACGCGGCTTCCATTTGCTCAGAGTCAATGCGCTCCCAGCCGCCCGCTTCCCGCGCTCTTGCTTCTACGTACTTAAAACGCTGCCTGAAACGGCGCATCTGCTTACGCAGGGCGGAATCCGGGTCTATTTTTTTATATCTCGCCCATTGAACCAGGCTGAACAACACGTCGCCAAACTCCGCTTCAACCCTTTCCGGGTCGCTTTCAGCCGTGAGTTCTCCGATTTCTTCTCTGACCTTATCCATCACGCCGTCAAGAGAGGGCCAGTCAAAGCCCGCCCTGGCGCACCTGCGGCCAATTTCCGCGGCCTCGTCCAGGCTCGACAGGCTGGCGGGCATTTCTTCCAGCAACCCCGGTTCAGGCCGCCCTGCCTTTTCAAGGCTCTTGACGGCCTGCCAGTTGGCCAGAACCTGCTCGCTATTTTCCGCCCTGACGACCGATAGCCCGCCATCTTCTGTATCGGCGGATGAATCCGGCGCAAACACGTGGGGATGCCTGCGCAATAGCTTTTCCACAACCATCGCTTCTATGTCGTGGATGTCAAAAGCGCCGCGCTCCCGGGCCAAACAGGCGTGAAAAGCGACTTGCAGCCACAGGTCGCCCAGCTCTTCGCACAGATGGGCTTCGCTCA
>JAISSN010000193.1 GCA_031273105.1 Holophagales bacterium
TTATTTTTTAATTGAGCGCCTTTAACTTCCCGCTTTCTCCAGACAAACGGTTTTGCGGTTTTGTTGTAAGCTTCAATGTATTTCCTGATGTGCCCGCATAGCGCCTCTGTAGTGGCGAAGCCGGCCCCGCGCAGGGACTTCTCGTAATGGCTATGCACTCTCTCTGATGCAAAACCGCAACATGGACACCTTGGCTCTTTTCGCGTAGATGCTACGTGAATGTTAATCATCTCCCCTACTAACTCGTGCCTCACATACTCTAATTCTGAATCCAGCGCCTTTACTAACTCCTCCATACCTGCCTCCCAAAAAATACTACCCTCTCCCTTATATCACTCCTAATCTCAAAAATCAACTAACTATGGAAAGAACCAAAAACCTGTTGACAAAAAAATAAACTTGATAGATTTACTTGCTCCCCTATGGGTTGGGTTTTGCAAGTGGCTCGTTCTTCAGTCTTATTCCAATTCTAAATAGAAATTGCTTTAATTTTTATTTAGAACTGGAATGCGGGACACGGATGTCGCGCCGAAATGCGCAGCATTTCGAGAGACAAGGCGAGACCACGCTCTCGCCGCAGCCGACTACTTCAAAATTGCAGGAGGCAATTTTGAAGTAGAAATGGAATTAGTAACAGTTAGTGATACAATGATGCACAGGCCGAGCTTGGTCTTGGAAGGATATTATTCAGCAGAGGCGTCCATGAAGTTGCCCGTCAAACCGCAACCGAAACGAGGGAGGTCCGCCAAAGTCCGCAAATCATCCGCGGCGTCCACGAAGCCCCCCGCCGAACAGGAACGCGATGCATTACCCTGGCCGGATTCAACATTTGTCCCCGACGGGGATGACTCTGAACACTTTCAGGGTAGTCACTATGATTTTTTTGTTGATGACAACATTGAAATCATAAAGCGAATACCTGAAATATTGCCAAACGTACTAGTGCAAACAGGTTACGGCGAGGTATATAAGTCGTCCAAGGTAATACCCGGCGATTGGCCGATAGGTTTTCAGCTAGTCTGGCCTATACGTAACCATGGGTTGGCGCTAATCCTCAGCATAGAAAAGGAGGCAAACAATATAGCAAGCCTCTTTCCATTCTTCCATTCAGTAAGCCAGCACGCGATGACGCTGCGCGAGGTTCGCGTCTGGAAAGGGGGGCTGGAAGCCCAGATTACGGCTACATTGGGTGATGGGGAAGTTACTTTTTTTGATACCCAGTACTTGATCAACAGGGCTTGGTACGAAGCTGACAAAAACTACGAATTCATCTTATCGGGCATCGCCTACACCGCCCGCCCTGCCGCCAACCAGAAAATAAAGATTGACCCTGACGTGGTGAAAAAGGCGAATCAGCGGATGAAAGAACTGAAAGAAGAAGAAGGCTTTGAGGCGTATGAAATGTCCGACACCCTTACGCTTGAGGGCGCAGCGATACTTTTGCCGATAAGTAAATGGGATGCAGATGACTACAACTTTCACGCCCCTGTCAAATCCGTTAAGGAGTTTAAAGACTGGCTGGGGCAGGATGGCTGGCAAGTACGCGCCACAGTGATGCGGCGCTTGGACGGTGGGGATGATGAGGATATTGATCTTGATATCATAATCACCCGCCGTGTTTGGTTGGATAAAGCTCCGCCACAGGTTGGCCAGGATATAGAGGGCAATCTATGGCTACAAGGCTATCTCTGGAGGCACTTGGAATGATTGGGTTATGACCTTTTTTTCAAATTTGAACAGCTACTATACGTAATGTCCAGGTTTTCCAAAAACGCCGGCCGGGAGGCCTTAGACGGCCACCAGAGGCTTCCTGAATGGATTGCCAAAGAGCGGATAAAGCTTTCCGAATTGCACAGCATGAAGATTGGTCTTCGGGCCAGTCGTCTCTACACGGTTTGTGAAGAGGCTAGATGCCCCAACCGCGCCGCCTGTTTTAAGCACGGCACGGCAACCTTTTTACTGATGGGCGACACATGCGCCAGGGGCTGCGGCTTTTGCTCCGTCAGTCACGGCGTCCCTCTGCCGCCGGAACCCAATGAGCCGTTTGAAGTAGCACAGCGCGTCGCCGCCATGGGCCTCAAATACGCCGTGCTGACCAGCGTAACTAGGGACGACTTGCCTGACGGCGGCGCGTCCCATTTTGCAGCCGCTATCCGCGCCATAAAAGAAAAAGGCGTTAGGGTAGAAGTGCTGGCTCCAGATTTTCAAGGGGATTTAGACTCCGTAACCCTGGTGGTATTCGCAGGGCCGATGGTTTTTAACCACAACCTTGAAACCGTGCCTGAGCTGTACCCCCATGTTCGTCCGGGCGCTGATTATGAACGCAGCTTAAAGGTATTATCCCATGCAAAGCGTCTGGGCATAGCGTCTTTTGGCGATGACTTTCGCGTAAAATCCGGCCTGATGTTAGGATTAGGCGAAACAGAGAGCCAACTGACGGCCGTTTTTAAAGACCTGGCCCAGGCGGGCGTTGACATTCTGACGCTGGGCCAGTACTTGAGGCCAACCAGACGCCAACTGCCAGTGCATGAATATATCCACCCTGACCGATTTGACGAGCTTGCGAATCTGGCAAAAAAACAAGGCGTTGGGGTTGTGTACGCAGGCCCGCTGGTGAGGTCCAGCTTTAACGCTGAGGAAGTGGCGAAGTTATAGCAGTTCAACTTTTTGTAGTCCATAGTGTCTAAAGTAATCAGAAGGAGTGGTTACAGATGGCAAAGCCAATTTCGAGCGAAAAAAGGGCGGACATCATTAGGCACTTGCAGTCAGGCAAAAGCAAGGCTGACGTAGCAGAGTGGCTGTTTGTGTGCGTTAGAACCATCACCCGCATTTGGGACAAATACACAAGGTTTGGGAGCTATGAGCCAGAACC
>JAISSN010000103.1 GCA_031273105.1 Holophagales bacterium
CGCTGTTGAGCCGGAAGAAGGGCGCGGGCGCTTATATCCCCTTAGCAGTGGCGGGTGGCTGCTGGATGAATCCTATAACGCCTGCTAGGATTCCATGGTCTCCAGCGCGACGGCGCTCCTGGGACTGGATGGCGGCGAGCCTGTAGCCATTTTGGGATGTATGCGCGAGCTTGGGCCGGACTCTGCCTCCATACACGAGGCCACGGGAAGGGCGTTGCGCCGGGCCGGACTCAGCCGCCTGTGGGTATATGGGGACTTCGCGGCTAACCTGGCGGCAGGCTTTGGGCAAGGGGCGATGGGCTATCCAGATTTTGAAGCGCTGGAACCGGAGTTGAGTCGCGTACCCCATGGCGCACGCATATTGGTAAAGGGCAGCCGCTACTGGAAAACTGAGAGAGCGGTTGAATATTTATTAAAACAATTTGGCGGCTCAGTACAAGCCGGCCTGAAAGAGAGGTCTGAATGATTCCGTGGATTCTTTATCCAATCCGTGACTTACTTCCCGCTAAGATTTTTAGCGATATTGCCAATCTCTTTAGCTATGCGACGTTCAGGACGGCGGTTGCTGCGGCAACGGCCTTTACACTCAGCCTGCTCTTAGGCCCCTGGCTCATCAGTACCCTAAAGAGCCTGAATATGGGGCAGCACATAAGAGAGGAGGGGCCTGAGCACCATCTGACAAAGGGGGGAACGCCAACCATGGGAGGCCTTCTCGTTGTGGGCGTAATTGTTATTTCAACGCTCTTTTGGTGCAAGCTGGACAGTGGTCATATATGGGTGGCGCTGCTCAGCCTCGTCGGCTTTGCCGCTGTGGGGGCCATTGACGACGCGAAAAAGCTGCGAAAAAAAAACAATCGCGGCTTGAGCGCCATTGTAAAGCTGTTGGCGCTGACTGTTATATGCCTTCTGGTGGCGGGGCTGATATTGTACTTTGGTTTGAGGGGCGAGGAAACGAGTCGTCTGGCGGTGCCGTTTTTTAAAAACTGGCGGCCGGACGTTGGAATTTTTCTCATTCCCTGGATATGGCTGGTGATGGTTGGCACCAGTAACGCCGTGAACCTCACGGACGGTCTGGACGGCCTTGCCATTGGCGGTATTCTGATAGTCAGCGCCACTTTTGCCGTGCTGGCCTACGTTGCCGGTCATATAGGAATGGCTAATTACCTGTTTGTACCCTTTGTCAGCGGCGCCTCTGAATTGGCGGTGTTTCTCGGCGCGATGGCCGGGGCGTCACTAGGGTTTTTATGGTTCAACGCCCACCCCGCCGAAGTTTTCATGGGCGACACAGGTTCATTAGGCCTTGGCGGCGCGCTGGGAACAGCCGCGATATTGATCCACCAGGAATTGCTCCTGGTGATCGCCGGCGGATTATTCGTGTGGGAGGCTTTAAGCGTAATCATACAAGTTGGTTCATACAAACTACGCAGAGGCAAGCGCATCTTCAGAATGGCCCCCTTTCACCACCACATGGAATTAGGCGGATTAAAAGAGACAAAAGTGGTCATTAGGCTCTGGATAATGGCGGTTGTGTGCTCAATACTTGCGCTGAGTTCGCTGAAGTTGGGGTGAGTCGAGTTTCATTCAAGATTGCGGAACGCAATTTTGAAGCAGAAACGAAATCTTACCTGCTCTTTGCCAGAAGCTGCGTGCGTATGAATCCGTCCAAATCGCCGTCCAGCACTTTTTGTGTTTGGCTTGTTTCAAATTGCGTCCTGTGGTCTTTCACCATTTGATATGGTTGCAAGACATAGCTGCGGCTTTGGCTGCCCCAGGCCACGTCCGCTTTTTCGCCCGAGGCGCTTGAAATTTTTTCCTGGAGCTTCCGCTGTTCAAGCTCAAATAGCCTGGCTTTCAGCACCTTCAACGCCGTGGCGCGGTTTTGAATCTGGCTGCGCTCGTTCTGACAGCTCACGACAATACCCGTGGGTAAATGCGTAAAGCGCACGGCGGACTCTGTGCGGTTTACGTGCTGGCCGCCCGCGCCGCTGGCCCGGAATACGTCTATTCGCAGGTCTTTTTCTGGAATATCAACGTCAATGGTATCGTCAAGCTCCGGCGAGACATAAACGGCGGCAAAGCTGGTGTGCCGCCTCCTGGCGGCGTCAAATGGGCTGATCCTGACAAGGCGGTGAACGCCGGCCTCGGCCCTCAGATAGCCGTACGCGTATAGGGCCGACACCATGACCGTCACGCCCTTTACGCCCGCCTCGTCGCCGTCCTGATAGTCTATGATTTCTGTTTTCCAGCCCCTGGACTCGCAATATCTCAAGTACATTCGCAACAGCATGGCCGCCCAGTCGCAGCTTTCAGTGCCTCCCGCCCCGGGGGCTATGGAGAGTATGGCGTTGTTTTGATCCAGGTCGCCTGATAGCATCATGCGCAACTCCGCCGCCTCAACCTGTTCTCTTAGCAGTATTTCCACGGCTTCCGCCTCGCCAAGCATCTCCGCGTCTTCGCGGGAAAGCTCAAGGGCTGTTTCCAGGTCTTCCAGCCCGGACGCCAGGCGTTTTGCCGTATCAACGTCGTCTGTCAAAATGCCGCGTTTTTTTAATATAGGCTTGGCCCTTTCGGGGTCGTCCCAAAAACCGGGCTGCGCCGCCTGTTCTTCAATTTGTTCCAATTCCAGAGCCTTGCGCTCAGGGTCGAGATGCCTCGCCAACTGGCTGACTCTGGGCGACAGCTCATTTTTTGCCCTGACCAAACTTTCAAAATCCATTAAGCGTCCTGAATAGCGGCTGCTACAGCCGATATTACTATACCCCAGGGCGCAGGGCGCCCGCCATTTCCCTTATCCGCCGCTCCACTTCCGCCATCAAGTCTTCCTTTGCGTCGTAGTCGTTTGGATAAATGGCATCCCCAAAGACGACGCGAAGCGCTCCTGGCTTAAACCTCAGCGCCCCTCTTGGCAGTACGTCCCAGCCGCCCACGGTGGCCAGGGGGATTATCGGGACGCCCGCCTTTATGGCCAGGCTGAAGCCGCCTTTTTTGAAGTTGCCTATCCGGCCGTCTCTGGTGCGCGTTCCTTCGGGAAAAATCACCACGTTTTTGCCCTGTCTTATCTGCTCCGCCGCTTTTGCTATGCTGAGCGCCGCTCTTTCGCGGTTGCTTCTGTCAATGAATATCATTCCGGCCGCCCAGGCGGCCCACCCTACAAACGGCACGCGCCTTAGCTCTTTTTTGGCGATGTACACGGCTGGCACAGGGATAGCCCCCATGAGCAGCGGGGGGTCTAAAAGGCTTTCGTGGTTGGACATAAAAATTGCCGAAGCAATGCCATTCCTGATGTCTTCGGGCACATTTTCCCATCCGCTCGAACGCCACGAGCCGCCGCAGAGCCATAACTGCTGTCTGGCCCACAATTTACCAATGGCAAAAAAAGCCCGTTTTGCGCCGATAAAAGGCGCTGCTGCAAAAATGGCGATTGCGGTCAGAAACACCGTCCCCAGCCCCCAAAGAGCGCCGAAGAATCCCCAGACTGGCATGGAACGTAAGTCGCGCATACTATAAATCTCTAACTGTTAAACCAACGCCATCTCTCTTTCAGGCGCTTTTGCCGCAAGCGCAACCTGGATTTTGGCGACAACAGCCGGGGTAATCGGCAAATTTATCAGCTTCCCAAAATTTTCGAAGTTAATCATTGCGCCAACTCCACATATTTAAAGCATGACTCAAGTTGGCGTCAATGGTCAAACCAAGCGCAAAATGTATAGCATTTCCGGTTCAAAACCGCGTTTCGCAACCAGGAATGTTAGCGATGCGGCATTCGCGGTTTTGAGCCGGAAAGTAGCGCAGTGCACCTGAGCCTGCCTTTTTCCACCAGACATAATTGAATCATGTAGCAACGCTAATATTTATGGGA
>JAISSN010000021.1 GCA_031273105.1 Holophagales bacterium
CGGACACAGCCGTAGAGATCAGGAACGCCATGAATCGGGCCGCCATTACAATGCTCAACACGGGGGGGGTGGATGCGTCGCCGCTTGATAATACTATCAGCAGCGCCTCAGGCTTAAAACTCACCGTCATCCGCGCAAACAGTTTTAATAAAGTGTCTGAAGTCGAAAAAGCGTTGCGCAACATAACTGGCGTTGATAACGTCACTATAGGCGATTACAACAGCAACAGCCGCATAGCCACTATTAATGTCGCCACCAGACTTTCAGCGCAAGAGCTGGTGGTTAATATCCGCAACATAAAATTGCCGAAGCTGGAAGTTGTGGAAGTATCATCCAGAGAGATTAAACTCGCTATGCGCTGAGAGTTAATGATTACAATTCCCCTCCAAATAAAACGTCGCGTTTGATTTGAAGGGGAACCAGAGTTTTATTTGTTATGCTTAAACATGTCAGCATCTCAAACCTTTTCCGATTTTCTTCTCAGCGGTCGGCCGTTTTTATTGGACGGCTCGGTGTCGGGGGTTCTGTACGAGCGCGGAATATTCATCAACGCCAGCTTTGATGAAACAAATATTTCGCGCCCGGACCTGGTTTTATCCATACATCGGGAGTTTCTGGAATCCGGCGCGCAGGTCATTAACACTAATACCTGGGCTGCCAACAGATTCAAGCTGACGGGTTTTGGCCTGTCCGAACGGTTGCGTGACATAAACGTCAAAGGCGCGCGATTGGCCCGTCAGGCCATCAGCGAGAACGATTTGGCGGGGTCTGCCTTTGTGGCCGGCTGCATCGGCCCCCTTGGACAGGTATTGGCGCCATACGGCCCAACCAGCCTTGATTCAGCGAGGGAGTCGTTCAGGGAACAGACATCAGCCCTGCTGGAGGGCGGCGTTGATTTGTTTATACTGGAATCCTTTAAAGACCTTCAGGAAACCCTGCTGGCCCTGGAATCCATAAAAGACGTTTCCAAACTGCCCGTTGCGGCGCTCATAAGCCTGGACGAAAACGGCCTTGGCGCATTTGGCGTCCGCCCCGAGTGGTTTTTGGCAAAGCTGCGCGACTCCGGCGCCGACATGGTTGGATTGTCCGAAGGCCAGGGGCCTGCGTCATTGCTGGATTTACTGCCACACATAAAAAAATCCGTTGACGCTCCAATACTGCTCCGGCCCAGCGCGGGGCTTCCAAAGGTGATTGACGGCCGTCTGCTCTACATGGCCAGCCCCGAATACCTTGGAGAATTCGCGCGTCAGGCGCTGTTGCAAGGCGCGCGCGCCGTCGGCGGATGCGCCGGCGTCAGCCCAGTGCATACCAGAGCGATGCGCATGGCCATACGCCAGGAAAACGCGTTCCAGGACGGCATGATTGAACAGACCGTGAGCGCGGAAAAAGATTCTGTTCCGGCGATTCCTTTTGCCGAGCGCAGCGGAATCAGCGCCAAACTCGCCAAAGGCAAATTTGTGGTTTCCGTTGAGCTGGTACCCCCCAAGGGCCTGAACATGGATTTGATGCTGCAAAAGGCCTCCCAAATCAAAAAGCTGGGCGCAGACAGCATCAACATCCCCGACGGCCCCCGGGCCATGGCGCGCCTTTCTGCGCTGACCACGGCGTTGCTCTTACAGCAGCGGGTTGGGATTGAAACGGTTCTCCACTATGCGTGCAGAGATCGCAACCTCTTAGGCATACAAGCGGACTTGATGGGGGCCGCCGCCCTGGATATTCGTAATGTCCTGGCAATCACTGGCGACCCGCCAAAGCTCGGCCCCTACCCTAAAGCCACGGCTGTATTTGATGTGGACTCCATCGGCCTGGTTGGAATACTGCGCCGCTTGAATCACGGATTGGACATTGGCGGCGTCGCCATAGGCTCTCCGGCCAGTTTCAGCATTGGCGTCGGCGCAAACCCGGACGCGCCGGATAGGGAAAGGGAATGGACGCGCTTCCGCCGCAAGGTGGAGGCAGGCGCCGAATGGGTTGTAACGCAACCAGTATTCGACGTAGAGAGTCTTTTCAGATTTCTGGACTTTGCCCAGCCATTAGGAATACCTGTCATTGCAGGACTATGGCCCTTAAAGAGCTCCCGCAACGCCCAATTCATGGCCACAGAAATACCCGGCGTTACTGTTCCGCAATCTGTTTTAAACCGCATGGCAAGCCGCGCGTCAGCGGAAGACCAGTTAAATGAAGGCATGGATATAGCCCGGGAAATAATGGAAGCCGCGCGCCCCAGGATTCAGGGCCTTCAATTAAGCGCCCCCTTTGGCCAGGTTGAACTCATAGCGCCGTTTATTGCTGGTCAATCCTGAAACGCTTTTTTTCGGGCCGTCAGCGCCAGTTTTTCATCATTGTCAGCGGTGTCGGAACAACTATTATTTATTATTAGCATCCCTGAAACAGGAAAAAATATCCCCAGTCGCCTTGACCCGAAAAAAAAATATCTTGACATAATATTTTTTTCACGATATGATCCTCACTATGCGTTTTCGTACGCCAAGCCGAACGCGGTCTGATCGCGTTGTTTCGGGTTTACATAAATACTTCCATCCGGTTGGAGTTTAGTCATGAGTACATATTTTCCAAAAGCCAAAGAGATTGAACGCAGGTGGTACATTGTTGACGCCACAGGGCTTCCGGTCGGTCGCTTAAGTACAGTCGTCGCCGAAGTGCTTATGGGTAAAATGAAGCCATCCTGGACCCCTTTTCTTGATACCGGCGATCACGTTGTCGTCATTAACGCCGAAAAAGTTGTACTAACGGGCAACAAGCCTGCGCAGAAGTACTACAGACGCGTCACGTCCCAGCCCGGCAGCATGAAGCAAGTCCGCGCGGACAAAATGATGCAGGTCTTTCCCGCCAGAGTTATTGAACAAGCCGTAAAGTGCATGTTGCCAAAGGGACCGCTGGGCCGCCAGTTTTATCGCAAGCTAAAGGTCTATGCCGGCCCCAACCACTCTCACCAGGCGCAGCAACCGGAAGTTTTGGATATCCAACCGTAATTATTCAGAGGCAAACGTTATGACGATTACTCAGCACTATGGGACGGGACGCCGCAAGACCAGCGTCGCCCGCGTCTTTTTGCGCCCCGGCGCGGGCGAGGTCACGGTAAATGGCCGCACGCTTGAAAACTATTTTCCAAACGCGGTGTTGCGCATGGTGGTTCATCAGCCGCTGACCCTGGCCGAAATGGCGGGCAAGTTCGACATGGTGGTCACAGTATGCGGCGGCGGACCGGCAGGACAGGCGTCGGCTATCCGCATGGGGCTGTCCCGCGCCCTCCTCGCTTACAATGAGCAGCTAAAGGCGATGCTGCGCCGGGCCGGTCTCCTGACCCGCGACCCGCGAATGAAAGAGCGCAAAAAGCCCGGACTCATGGGCGCCCGCCGCAGGTTCCAGTTCAGCAAGCGTTAAATTTTTTTTGGGGGAGGCGCGGCCTCCCCTTTATTGTGTGTGTTTCACGGCCCCTGTCAGGGGCGATTCGGGCGGCAGAGCGTTAGAGCATTAAACCCGCCTTTATCCCAAAAGCGGCCCCGCCGCGAATTTTGAGGAGGCCATGATGGCTGCGATTCATATGAAAGAACTGCTGGAGGCAGGCGTACACTTTGGTCACCAGACAAAGCGCTGGAACCCAAAGATGAAGCCCTATATCTTCGGCGCCAGGAACAGCATCTACATTATTGACCTGCAAAAAACCCTGCGTCTTTGGAACCAGGCGGCAAATTTTCTCACAAAGGCCGCCACTGAAGGCAAGTCCTTCATGTTTGTGGGTACCAAGCCCCAGGCCCAGGAGTTGATAGCCGAGCAGGCCCAGCGATGCGGAGCGCACTTTATCAACAACCGCTGGCTTGGCGGAATGTTGACCAACTTCTCCACCATAAAAAAGAGTCTGGACAAACTAAAGGAAATTGAAGCCACGCTGGCTGACCCTGTCCGCGCATCCCAGCTCTCCAAAAAGGAAATTCTTTCGCTCAACCGCGCCAAGGCCAAGCTGGAAGCGTCCTTCATTGGCATCCGCGAAATGCGCCATGTCCCGGACGTTCTTTTTGTCATTGACCCGAACCACGAGGACATCGCCGTATCAGAAGCTCACAAACTCGGGATCAAGATAGTCGCAATCGTTGATACCAACTGCAACCCCGACAAGATTGACTACGTTATCCCAGGAAATGACGACGCTATCAGGTCTATCCTGCTCTTCTCCGAGCGCGTCGCCGATTCTATCCTTGAAGGCCGTCAGTCATTCACGGATAAAAAAGAAAGCGACGAAATGAAAGCCATGATGGCCGAAAAGGTCAACGAAGGCGCGTAAAACTAACCATCACAAGTATTTCAAGCTAATCAAAGGAGATTCAAAATGGCATTCACGGCACTTGACGTAAAAGCGCTCAGAGATAAAACCGGCCTCGGCATGGCCGACTGCAAAAAAGCCCTGGAAGAAAACAACGGCGACATGGAAAGAGCCGTTGACTGGCTCCGCAAAAAGGGGCTTGCGGCCAGCGCCAAAAAGGCGGGGCGCATCGCGGCCGAAGGCATCGTCGAGGCGTATATTCACCCAGGCGGACGCCTGGGCGTATTGATAGAGTTAAACTGCGAAACAGACTTTGTCGCCAAGACCGACGCTTTCAAACATCTGGTGCATGAAATAGCTATGCACTGCGCCGCCCACGACCCACAGCCTGTATTCGTCAGCCGCGATGAGGTGACGCAGGAGTTCATCGAAAAAGAAAAAGAAATAGCCCGCGCCCAGGCCGAAGCCACGGGCAAGCCCGCGAATATAGTTGAAAAGATCGTCGAGGGCAAGCTGAATTCCATTTACAAAGACAACTGCCTGCTTGAGCAGCAATTTGTAATAAATCCTGATTTAACCGTTGAACAGTACATTTCTCAAAAGACTGCCGAAATCGGCGAAAAACTGGCAGTGCGCCGCTTCGTGAAGTGGGTGATGGGCGAGGGCCTGGAAAAGCGCAAAGACGATTTTGCCGCAGAAGTCGCCGCTCAGATGGGCGGTCGGTAAGAGACTGTGTTTATTCCGTTTTCAAACCAAAATTGCGTTCCGCGATTTTGATCTGGAAACGGAATGACTGTTCTAGCGGCGCAGGCCGAGGCGCTCAATCAAACTCGTGTAACGACTGCGGTCTTTT
>JAISSN010000054.1 GCA_031273105.1 Holophagales bacterium
GCCAGGTCTTCCCCCATATAGACGCGCCTCGGGGCTACTTTGACGCTGACCATCGGGTGTCTGGCTCTTATCATTTCGGCTTCGGCCAATTCAACGTCGTCCAGGTTGTCTTTTAGCAAAAGTAAGCGGTTGCCGCCCGCCTGCTTTGTGGCGGCAATCTTTCGCATTAAATCATCTGTATCCATTTCCAGAGCCATGGCAAGCGCCTCGGTTTGCCTGACGGCGCTGGCCTGGCGTTCATTTTGAGGCTCCTGTCCCTTTGGCAAGTCCGGCAGGTCTTCCTGCTCAATGACCAGGTTAAGCGAGTAGCGGTTCTCAATGAGTTTGTGACCGTTGCGGTCTAAAACCAGACCTCTGGGAGCGGGCGTCGCGCGTATCTTAATGGCCTGCTCCATGGCCTCGCGCTTAAGTTCCTCGCCCCGGGCCAGTTGTATCCACCCGTAGCGCGCGAGTATGGCGCTGAACAAAAACCAAATGACGATCTCGAAGATGCCCAGGCGTTTATGGAGGAACATGCGCGATTTGGAATCCATGCGGCTGCCTCATTACCTCATGTGCGGCGGTTTATAAAAGTGCCAGGCCAGCGGCCCCCAGAGGGGGAGTAGAGCCAGGGACCATTGCCACCCATAGCCCATCACGTGCGGCCCGGCGGCAATATTAACAAGAAAGTACGTTATGAAAGTGTGTAGTATCACTGTCAGAACGAGCTGAATGTAATATCCGAAATTCCTTTCAGGAGGGCTGATATAGAGCGAGTACCACAGGAGAAGGGCGCACAGCATATTGGCCGTGGGCGTCCCCCCCATACCCGAATATGTGCGCAGGGACAGTTCGAGTATCCATCCCGCTATTGCCGCCAGCAGGGCGCAATTAAGGTATGTGCGCAGTTCCGGCGCCAGGCCCAGGACGATGAAAACGTGTACGACGGCCTGGGGGCCGGGCCACGGGGCCAGGATGTACAAACTGCTCAGGCAAAACGACGCGAGTAGCGCCATTTTTGTTGTGGCGGTGCTGCGGGGGTTCATCGCGCGCCCCTCCTGGATGCGGACTGGGGCGGCTCCAGCCTGGTGTCAAACTCCAGCGAAGTCGAACCCGGCAGTACAAACAGCAGGTTGAGCGTATCCAGCGGCGACGCCAAAGCCACCAATATGTCCATTTCGAAAGCCCCTGGAGAGGGGGAGGCCTCAACCACATATCCGATCAGCATGCCCCTGGGAAACGTGTTGTCAAGTCCCGAAGTATAAACAGGCTCTCCTTGCTGGACGGCTTCCTGGCTGCTGATATATAGTATCCGCGCTAGGCCTGGCCTGAAGCCCTGAAGTACGCCGGTTGCGCGGCTCTTGGCCAGCATGACGCTGGTTGACGCGTTGTGTGCGTCCAGGGGCAGAACGATGGATTGGGATAAACCGACAGACCAAATGCGGCCAACAACGCCATCGGCGCATATAACGCCCTGGTCAGCCACCAGGCCGTCGTTCTTTCCCAGGTCAATGACGATGCCCCCAAAAGGCGCGTTCCTGTTATTGGCGATGACCCTTGCCGTCCGCATTTCAATGGGGAGCAGCTTCTTGAGGCCCAATAAATTTTTGGCCGCGTCGGCCTCCGCTAACAGAACGCTGTCTTTTTGCCGCTCTATGCGCAGTTCCGCGAGTTCAGAGCGGAGCGCGTCCATCTCATGCTGCGCGGCGTCAATGTCATTAATTCGCCTTGCCCGCTCAAAGCGCCAGTTTTCCAATTTGGCGGAGATGGTTTCAACGGGGCGGACAAAAAAGGTGGTCAGGCCGCGCCACATCGGAAAGAGGTGCTTGCCGAGAAAAACCCAGAATAAATGTCCCAGAACAAGGAGCGCCATGGCGCATCTCTTCTGCCAGACAGGGTTCCAGAACCAGCGTTTGCTCCTCATTTCCGGCTCCGGGGCTGACAGCGCATGCGGGATACTCAGTCAATAATCTGGATGCGCCTGAGGAAGGGAATGTCGTCCAGAAGCACGGCGGTGCCGCGTACGACTGCCGTTTCAGGGTCTTCGGCGCGATAGCAGGGCAGGTGGGTTTCTTTAGCTATGCGCTGATCCAGGCCCTGGACTTTGGAGCCTCCGCCCGTGAGACAAATTCCTCTGTTAATCAGGTCTGCTGACAGTTGGGGCGGAGTTTCGTTGAGAGCCTTGCGCACCAGGTCAATGATTATTGAGGTCGGTTCGCTGAGCGCCTCGCGGATTTCGGTGTCGTTTAATATCAGCGTCTTTGGCAGGCCCTCGAACTGATCCCTGCCGGAAACAGTCATCGTGCGCGTCACGTCTGTGGGATAGGCGGAACCAAGGTTCCACTTGACCTCTTCGGCAGCGCTCTCTGAAATAAGCACGTTGTATTTTTCGCGGACGTATTTAATGATGGCTTCATTCATCTCGTCCCCTGCGATGGGAATCGAATCCGCAAACACCTTGCCGTTGTATGAAATAACGGCTACGTCGGTGGTCCCGCCCCCGATGTCAACGACCATGCAGCCCCGCTTTTCGTGGATGGTCAGGCCAGCGCCGATTGCGGCCACCATGGTCTGATCAACCAAAAACACCTCTCCGGCCTTGGCGTCGTGGCACACCTGCCTTACGGCGCGTCGGGCCACCTGGTGCGCCCTTGGGGGAACGCTCACGACTATCCTGGTGTTGAACTTGCGGTGGGGCCTTGCCTTGCGGATAAAAGCCGCCAGCATTTTTTCGGCCGCGTCAACCTCAAATATCATCCCGTCTTTCATAGGGCGCACGGTTAATACTCCATGGGGCGAGCGCCCCAGCAATTGCTTGGCGTCGTCGCCAACCGCCTCAACCTCGTGGGTATTGATGTTCAAAGCGACAATTGACGGCTCATAAATCACGATGCGTCCTGCCTGTCTCGTGTAAATCAGTACCGAGGCCGTGCCAAGGTCAATGGCAAGGTCAGACGTGAATAGGTTAGACCAGAATTGGTTTGAAAAAATGTGTGCCACCTATAACTCCCAGTACTGTTTTGCGCTCGAAACGCCTGCGCAACCGCGAGCAGAACTTATCGCAAGCGAACCAAACTTAAGGGTTTGCAGACAAACCACTATGAACCAGTTTAGCCTAATTCAAAATAAAAAGAGTAAGGTTTTCATGGCGGCAAGTCAACTCGAGCAAGGCGCCCCGGACAAAAAATTTGGGTCTGTTTGACTTCTTTTTCGTTGTAAAATGTAAACTTTACGTAAAAACAGCCTGTCAGGAGGCATCTATGGCGGAACAAGAGGGCGAGGAGACGGAACGGCTGCTGTCCGAGTTCCGGGCGCCATCCCTGGGTGAATGGAAGGAAGAAGTGGTACGGCTTCTCAAAGGCGCTCCCTTTGAGAAAAAAATGCTCGCGGCCACCTATGAAGGCATAACCCTGCAGCCGATGTACACGGCTGAGGACACTAAAAACCTGCCATTTCAGGATACCTTGCCGGGCGAATGGCCCTACCTGCGCGGTACCGAGGCGCTGGGCAAACGATTGGACGGCTGGCTGACAGCCCAGGAGCTGCCTTACGCCGACCCGGCCGACTTCAATGAGGCCCTCCGCCATGACCTCAAGCGCGGTCAAAACGCCGTGACCATTCTTTTAGACGCCGCCGGTTATCGCGGCCTGGACGCTGATCAGGCCGAAACCTGTATGGCCGGCAGTAACGGCACGTCCATTTCCGCCTTTGCCGACGCCGCTAAGGCGCTGGAAGGCGTTGACCCATACATTCCCCACATAGTCTCCGGAGGAGCGGGGTCTGTCCCCGCCGCCGCGCTGGTCGTGGCCGCGCTCAAGGCAAAGGGTGTGGACTTTGCCGATATAAAGCTGACGCTTGGAAATGATCCATTGGGCTTTCTTGCCGCCGCTGGTCAACTGCCGATGAGCGTTGACGAAGCCTTCGATGCCCTCGCCAGCCTTACCAACTGGGCCATAGTAAACGCGCCAAAGTCCAGGACGCTGGTCGCCTGTGGTTTTCCCTACTATGAATCCGGCGCCAACGCAGTGCAGCAGCTTGCCTTTACGTTATCCAGCGCGCTGGCCGGGTTGAGGGCGATGGAGGCTCGCGGCGTCAGTGTTGAAAACGCGGCGTCCAGGATGGTCTTTCGCCTCAAGACAGGCGGCAACTTCTTTATGGAAATAGCCAAACTGCGCGCCATGCGCGTTCTCTGGGCGCAGCTCGCCAGGGCCTGTGGAGCAAGCAATGAGGCCGCCAGGATTTGCCTGCAAGTCAGGAACGGGCGGCTCAACAAGACACAGTTTGACCCCCACGTGAATATACTGCGCGGAACCCTGGAAGCCTTTGCCGCAATCGCGGGCGGCGTTGACTCCCTGCACGTCTGCGCCTACGACGAAGCGCTGGGTGGTCAGCCTTCGGAACTAGGGCGCAGGATTGCCAGAAACACGCAAATCATTTTGCGGGAAGAATCCAGGCTGGATCACGTAGCCGACCTGGCCGGGGGCTGTTGGGCGGTTGAGACGCTGACCCATCAGCTGATGACCGCCGCCTGGAAATTGTTTCAGGAGACTGAGGGCCTGGGCGGTCTGCAAAAGGCGTTGGAAACGGGCTATGTGCAAAATGCCATTAAAGAAGTCGCAAACGCCAGGCGCAAGGCCGCAGCCGCGCGAACAGACATAATCGTTGGCATAAACCAATATCCAAACGCTCTGGAAACCCTGCCGGAAATAAAAACGACAGACAACAAAGCCATTCAGGCAAAATTGGGCGCAGCCGCAGCCGCAGCCAGAAAGGGGCAGGCCAGATCCAAAGACTTCGCGGCTCTTATTGACGCGGCCCCCAAGTCAACCCTTGGGGAAATTTCCCAGGCGCTCGGGCGCTCTGGCAGCGTTGTTGTTGAGCCATTGACGGCCTTCCGCGTCGCCGAAGCCTTTGAAGCGCTGCGTTGCGCCATGCTAAAGAGCCGCAAGGGCAAGACAGACGTATTTTTAGCAAATCTGGGCCCCGTAGGCGCTTACATGCCCCGACTCGACTTTACAAGAGGCTTTTTTCAGGCGGGCGGCTTTGCGGTTGAAGACAAGTCCTGGTTCAAGACGCCCGAAGACGCCGCAAGCGCCGCCATCTCCTGCGGAGCGCCCATCATCGTGGCCGTTGGTTTGGATGATACATACATTGAGCAGGTTCCGGTACTCGCCGGAGCGGTCAAGGCCGCCGGAGGCAGGACGGTACTGGTTGCCGGACTGCTGAAAGACCGCGCGGAAGCATTCAAAGACGCCGGCGTTGACGACTTTATCCACATCAAGAGCGACGCGTGCGCCGTCCTGAGCAAATTGGCCGGCATGTTAGGAGTGTTTTGATGATTCCAGACTTCAGCGCCATTGAACTTCAAACCGCAGTAGCCTCAGAGGGTCTGGCCGCCTGGGAACAGCGCGCCGGGGATATTTCGGGCCTTTCCTGGGTCACCAACGAACAGATAGCTGTCAAACCCATGTACTCCGCCGCTGATAACCTGGGCGCCGAGCATCTGGCCTATCTGGCGGGGATTCCGCCATTCCTGCGCGGCCCATACGCGTCCATGTACGTGATCCGCCCCTGGACAGTGCGCCAGTATGCCGGCTTTTCCACAGCGGAAGAGTCAAACGCCTTTTATCGCCGCAATCTGGCCGCCGGGCAAAAGGGACTGAGCGTCGCCTTTGACCTGGCCACCCATCGCGGGTACGACTCCGACCACCCAAGGGTCGTCGGCGACGTGGGAAAGGCAGGCGTAGCCATTGACAGCATAATGGACATGAAAATCCTGTTCGACCAGATACCCCTGGACAAGATGAGCGTTTCCATGACAATGAACGGCGCCGTGCTTCCCGTCATGGCCTTTTATATCGTGGCGGGCCTTGAGCAGGGCGCTAAATTAGAGCAGCTTAGCGGCACCATCCAGAACGACATCCTTAAAGAGTTCATGGTCCGCAACACCTACATATATCCCCCTAAGCCCAGCATGAGGATCATCGCGGACATCATAGCCTACGCCGCGAAGAACATGCCCAGGTTCAATTCCATTTCCATCTCCGGCTATCACATGCAGGAGGCGGGCGCCACAGCCGATCTTGAAATGGCTTACACATTAGCGGACGGCGTCGAATACGTCAGGGCCGGACTGAGCGCTGGTCTCAAGGTTGATGAATTCGCCCCCCGCCTGAGCTTCTTCTGGGGCGAGGGGATGAATCACTTTATGGAAGTGGCCAAGCTGAGGGCCGCCAGGCTGCTCTGGGCCAAGCTATTAAAGGGCTTCGATTGCGCCGACCCCAAGTCCATGGCGCTGCGAACCCACAGCCAGACATCCGGCTGGTCCCTGACCGAGCAAGACCCCTTCAACAACGTAATCCGCACCTGCGTAGAGGCCATGGCCGCAGCCCTCGGCCATACCCAGTCGCTGCACACAAACGCGCTGGACGAAGCCATTGCCCTGCCGACGGACTTTTCCGCGCGCATCGCCCGCAACACCCAGTTGTTCTTGCAGGACGAAACGGGAATCTGCAAGATCGTTGACCCCTGGGGCGGTTCGTACTATCTCGAGGCTCTCACTGATAAAATCATGCGTCTCGGCTGGAAGCACATCCAGGAGGTCGAAAAACTCGGCGGCATGGCCGCGGCGACAGAAACAGGACTGCCCAAGCTGCGCATCGAAGAAGCCGCCGCCAGGCGTCAGGCCAGGATAGACAGCGGCGCAGAGACCATAGTCGGCGTCAACAAGTACCGCCTTGAAAAAGAAGACCCCATTGAAATACTGGACGTTGATAACGTTGAAGTGCGCCGCCAGCAGTTGGCCAGGCTGGGAAAACTAAAAGCCGAAAGAGACGCCGCCGCAGTCAGGGCCGCCCTTGAAGCCCTGACAAAGTGCGCCGGAACAGGGGAGGGCAACCTGCTTGAATTGAGCGTAGAAGCCGCCAGGGCGCGCGCCACGCTTGGTGAAATCAGCGACGCGCTGGAAAAGGCGTTTGGGCGGCACAGCGCGGAGATAAAGATGATCAGCGGCGTTTACTCTTCTGAATACATAAAGAGCGACGAAGTGGCCGAAGTCCGCGCCATGACGGACGACTTTGCCAGGGCGGAGGGCCGCCGCCCGCGCATTCTGGTGGCCAAGCTGGGGCAGGACGGTCACGACAGGGGCGCAAAGGTAGTGGCTACGGCATTTGCCGACTTAGGCTTTGACGTTGACGTGGGGCCGTTATTCCAGACGCCGGAAGAAGCCGCCAGGATGGCGGTTGAAAACGATGTCCACATAGTAGCCATGTCGAGTTTAGCCGCCGGACACAAGACGCTGTTGCCCCAGCTGGCCGAAGAATTAAAGAAACTCGACCGCGGGGACATCATGATCGTCGCGGGCGGCGTCATACCAGCCCAGGATTACGAAACTCTTCGCCAGGCAGGCGCGGCCGCCATCTTCGGCCCGGGCGCCAACATCCCCCACTGCGCCAAAGTCATATTGACGGCGCTGGATAAAAGGCTCGGCCTCGGGGTTTTATAATCAGCCGTTATTATCATCACATTTTTTCAGAATGTCGTAGTGGCGCAGGCGCCCGGGCATGTGGCTGCCTATGGAAGCCACAAGGGTTGCGGCCAGATACCAAACGAATCGCTGCTCCGGCAGCAAAAAGAAGCCCGTCGCTAAAAGAGCTAATTTCAATATGACCGCAAGACCGTTGCCCTGCAACAGTAACCTCGGGCTTTTACAGAGATCCGTGAGCATCATCAGGCAGCCGCTCAGGAGCGTCGTCCATATGGCAACAGCCAGCGCGTCGTGTTCCGCCCTGAGAAAAACGCCGCCCAAAACGACTCCCATTGCGGAAACGTGAACCGAGCGCAGCAGCACAGAGGCCCAGCGATGAGGGCTGAACGGTTTTTGCTCGTTGGCGGCGTCTGTCATGTGGAGCGGCTGACTCTCGGCGAATGCGGATAAAACAAATTACCAAACGCCGTTCTTGTGTTCAATAATCCCTTGACACACGGCTATAATTATTCAGATGGAAAACTTCGTTCAGTCCACTCAGGAGGGCCGGGAGAGCGTTGAGAAGGTAGCGCCTAACAGGCTTTTTGAGCCGCCGGGCGGCTTTGAGAGCAAGTTTCGGGATATGGCGCTTGATCTTCCTCTGTTTGAAGGCCCGCTGGATTTGTTGCTCCATGTAATACGCGATCAGAAGCTGGACATTTTAGACTTGCCGATGGCGTCTGTCACCAGGCAGTACATGGACTATTTACTGCTGATGGAAGAGATGAACCTGGAAATCGCCGCCGAATTTATCGCCATGGCCGCCCACTTAATCCAGATAAAGAGCAGGATGTTGTTGCCCGTGCCTCCGGCCCAGGGCGAGGCCGACGACCCAAGGGACGACCTGGTTCAGAAGCTGCTCAGTTACCAAGCCATAAAAGAAGCCGCGAGCGGACTTTCCGAAATGGAGCGCGAGTGGATGAGCGTTATCTATACCCGCGGCCTGGATATTCAGGAATACGCCGGTACTGAGGACGAACCCGTCACGGCCACGCTGATAGACCTTTTAGGGGCTTACAGGGAGGCTCTCAAGCGATTATTGCCGCCTCCGCCCGTGGAAGTCAGAGCGCCCACAAAGACCCTGGAACAGCGCATCCTGGAGGTACTTGAGCTATTGCGGGGCGCTAATTGGCTGCCATTCGTTGACCTTCTGATTAAATCCCAAAACAGGGAAGAACTCGTCCTCACTTTTTTGGCGCTGCTGGAGCTTGTCAAAAATGGTCAGGCCAGGCTTGTGCAAACGGAAATCTTTGGTGAAATCCGCGTTCAGGCGGCGTAATTCACCGCCTTTTTTTGGAGCCGATCATGTTTAGAGCGAGCAGCGCCGTAAAGCTCTTTTGCCTTGTTTTGTTTTTAGCAATCCCGCTCAGGTCGCAGGAATTTGAAGCGCAAGCCGTCGCGGGCGAGCCATTTGGAGTCTGCGCCGTCAAGCGTCCGTTAAATTCAACAGAACAAGAGCTTTACGCCGGCAGAAACAGGAAAACAGGCTATCAAGCCATATATGAATTTGTTTCCAGCACGTTCAGCGAGATATTACAACAAGCGGGCGATCGCGCTCTGTATCCGGCCTGGACCCTTCGCGGCTTAATTGACTGGGAAGAAGAATTTGATCCAGAAGAAATTTATTCCGAACGTTCCGAATGGAGCCTTAGCGACGCTGGCGGAACAAACAGTGTTGTTTTATTTTTTCTCTTTAAGGGGCGGGAAGAGTTAAATATTAAATTCTCAGGCGTGTTGGGAGAAGACGACAGGGAATTGAAGGTCAAGCCGATAATAGACGCCGGGCTTCATAAGAGCCTGCTTGAGAAGTGGTGGGGCGCCTATATAGACCGCATTGAGGTTATCAAAACATTAGATATCTATGAGCCGACCGCAGAATTGGGTATTGCCGCCATAATGAAGCGCAGGCTGGGGCTGGAAGGCAAACTTCCCTATTCAGAATACAGGCGCAAAAGCGATTTCGACGACGCCTTCGCTCTGCTGCTGGGCACAGAGTCCATTCGTCTGGCGATGCAGGCTGAAACACTGCTGAATACCAGGGACAAGGCGGCCCTGGCGAATCAGCCCCTGCCGGAGGCGGTCGCGCCGCCGGAAATGCCTGTTCCCGACTTTAACGATTCACTCGTCAGCGTTGAGCCAATCGCCATGAGAGTTCCAAAGGAGTGTTTTTACATCCGCTTTGGTTCATTTCCTGATTTTTTGGAAACCAAAGACTTTATTGACCGCTGGGGCGTTTTGTTCAGATCCCTTCTTTCATCCCGCAGCGCCGATTTTGAAATGATTCAAAAGGTTGAACGTCAACTGGCGCTAAAAGAATCATTTTTGAGCAAGTATTTTGGCGGAACGGTCATTAAAGACGTGGCCGTTATAGGCGCTGATCCCTTTATCAGAGAGGGCGCAACCATGGGCGTCCTGTTCCACGCAAGGCAAAGCGGCTTACTCAAAGGGCATTTGGAATCCTTGCGCAAAGACGTCATGAAATCTGATTCGGACATTAATGAGACGACGGTGGAAATCGCCGGGCGCAGGGTATCGCTAGCGTCAACGCCGGGAAACACAGTGCGGTCATTTTATGTTCAGGACGGCGACTTTCATCTAGTGACCAATTCACGGTGGATCGTTGAAAAATTCCTGGAAACAAATAGTCGCTCTAAAAACGCTCTTGGCGGGCTGAAGGAATTCCGCTACGCGAGAAGTAAGCTGAGCGCGTCGGAAAAAGGAGTATTTGTATATCTGTCAGACCCGTTTTTCCGCAACCTCGTCGGGCCTAAATACCGCGTTGAAATGGCGCGCAGGGCTAATTCAATCATCGAAACGCAAATGTTGGCGCTGGTTCGCATGGTAGCCGAACAGGAAGGCGTTGCGTACAGCGATATTGACTCGTTGATTAAGTCAGGCTTACTGCCAGATGGCTTTGGCCTAAGACCCGATTCATCAGGCTTGATAATGCAAAACAAGCTGATTATGGACAGCTTGCGCGGCTCTGTAGGCTCTCTGCTGCCTATAGCCGATGTGGTTATTGAGGGCGCGACTAAAGAAGAAGTACATGCGTACGAGGCTTTTTCCGATGCGTACGAAGGCCTTTGGACCAATATGGACCCCGTCTATGGCAACTTAAAGACAACAAAAGACAACGATGGAGAAAGGCTGGAGCTAACCCTCAATATCAGCCCTTACGCGCGGTCGCGCTACGATTTTTTCCTGCAATTTTTGGGGCAGCCCCTCAAGGACAGAATCGCTTTGGTTCCCGGAACCCTTTTTTCCGCCGAAATCCGCCCGCGAGAGAGCTATTTAGGCCTTTTCAGCGAAGGACTTGATGAAAATGATGAAGATGATGAAGATGATGAAGATAGCGACGACGCCCCAATTTTAACAAGGCCGGGGCCAAGGGCCATTGACCTGGAAACCCCATACGCCATGCGTTTATTCGCCGGTTTGAGAGACTTTGAGGCGCCGTTTGAGGTTGTAGCCGGAAACGTGGTCAGGGCCGATAAATTGTTGCCATATGCTGGAGAACGGCTTATTGGATACGCCGGAGGCGTTATTCCGCAGGGTTTGGATATCAATACCGATCTTTTTTTATCCGGGTCTTCCAAGGCAGATTCGGAGGGGTATTTCATGCTTGAAGAAAATTTCAGGCGCAAGGGGAAAGATAAACCGGAAAACCAAATCTGGGGGCGTAAATTTAATTCGTTCCTCATGTTAGCAACCGGCCGCACTCTTCTTGAAACCGTTTCTTCAAATATCCGCATCGAAAAAGCCGAACAGCCCGCCCAGTTAAGAGTAACATTGGGCGATTTTAGCAACGCCGAAACAGGCAAATTTATGAGGGCGGAGCTATATGCCCGCGAGCGCCGGATATCCGCCGGAGGCGCGCTGCAGCTGCAAGCCATTCAGCAGCAGCTGCGTCATAAAGACGCCGATTTAGCCATAAAAGAAATTCAGGACAAAATAACTGTGTGTCCCCTGGGCGGAAAATATGTAAGGGATTCAAAGCTGCCGGGCTCGTGGAAGTCAACCGCCTGGCGAGAGCCCGCGCTTTTTGATGTCAATCAGATTCCCGAAAGCTACCGCCATCCGTTTTTGGATGGCATGAAGTGGCTGCGCCTGGATTTTGCCATTGACCCAAATACGCTGAATACCCGCCTGGAAATACAGACGAAAGAGTCAAAACGCCAGGAACGCTTGTGATGCCGCAGGTTCTAATTTTTATGTAGCAACGCTATTAAACCCATTCAAACTCAGCCGTGAAGTGGCGCAGGAATTTGGCTTGTCTGGTTATGCGGACGCCGCGGATTTTATCGGCGCTGGCTTTTACTTCCCCAATAGCCTCCGCGGCAAAGTCAAAGTGGCTTTGCGTGTACATCCTGCGGGGGAAGGCCAGACGGACTAATTCCATGCTGTGATAAGTTTCCGTACCGTCCGTTAATCGCTTGCCAAACATGACAGACCCTATTTCCACGCCGCGGATACCGCCCTCAATGTAAAGGGCGCAACTGAGCGCCCAGGCGGGATATTGCTCTATCGGCATGTTCGGCAAAACGCTTTTGGCGTCAATGTACACGGCATGGCCGCCGGTGGGCTTTACAAAGCCGATGCCCATCGTTTCCAGCTTTTCGCCCAGGTATTCGGCGGTGCGCAAGCGGTATCTCAGGTAATCCTCGTCCATGCCTTCTTCCAGGCCCACCGCCATCGCTTCCATGTCGCGTCCGGCCATACCGCCGTAAGTCAGAAAGCCCTCGAAGAGTATCAGCATCTCGCGCACTTTATCCAGCCATTGGTCGTTCCTGAGAACAATGAAGCCGCCTATGTTGACCAAAGCGTCCTTTTTCGCGCTCATCGTCGCGCCATCGGCATAGCCGAACATTTCTCTGCAAATTTCCCGAATGGTTTTGTTTTCATATCCCGGTTCGCGCATCTTGATGAACATGGCGTTTTCGGAGAAACGGCAGACATCCATAATGAGCGGTTTGCCGTATTTTTTGAGCAATTGGCTGTATTCACGGATATTTGCCATGGAAACCGGCTGGCCGCCGCCCGTGTTATTGGTGATGGTGAGCATGCCAAACGGGATGCGGTCGCCGTTGTTCTTAAGTAAATCCTCCACGCGCCCCAGGTCAATATTACCTTTGAACGGGTGAATCGCGTCGGGTTGCAGCCCTTCTGGAATTACCAGGTCAACGGCCTCGACTTCAAGAAATTCCAGGTTGGCCCTGGTGGTGTCGAAGTGGCAGTTGTTGGGTATGAGGTCGCCGTTTTTGCAGACGGCGCCGAAGAGCACCTTTTCAGCCGCGCGCCCCTGGTGGGTCGGGATAAAATGCTCCATACCCGTAATATCGGCGAGGGTTTCCTTTAGCTTGTAATAGCTCTTCGCGCCCGCGTAGCTTTCATCGCCCAGCATGACAGCCGCCCACTGGGCGCTGGACATCGCGCCCGTGCCGCTGTCCGTCAGCCAATCCAGCAGAACGTCTTCAGCCTTGAGCAAAAAGACGTTCAGTTTAGCGGCTTCCAGGTATTTAACGCGCTCTTCCCGCGTGGTGACTTTGATTGGCTCAACGGATTTGATGCGAAAGGGTTCGATCATGGTTCTGTTTTGCATTTTGCGCTCAAAACTACAGTTGATCTTTGATGCCTTTCGCCACCTTGAAGACGACCTTGCGGCCGGCGGGTATCCTGATTTGTTCGCCGGTCTTGGGGTTGCGTCCCATTTGTGCTTTGGTGGCCCTTGTTTCAAAAGTGCCGAGGCCAAAAATGCCCACGCGCTTGCCGGCCAGGATAGAAGAGACGATCTGATCCCGAATGCCGTCAAGTATGGCCTTGGCGTTGGATTTGGTCAGATCGTGCCTCTCCGCCGCAGTCGCTGCCAGTTCGGGAATGCCGATTGTTTCTGGTTTGGGTGATGAAGTGTTTGCCATTGGCGATCCTCATGTGTTTATCGGGGTGATTTGCCAGGCTGTCCATGGCTGAAACCCCGGGTGGTGGATAATTATTCAGCGGACTGTGCCGTGACTGTCAACTGTAATTTGGAGTGAACGTTTGTATAAAGGCGAACTTCTACGTCGTAGGCGCCGACGGCCTTGACGTGGGGCAGGGAAATCGAGTGTCGTTCAATCTCAAACCCCTGGGCTTTTAACAATTCAGCCACGTCGGCGTTGGTGACTGAGCCGAACAGCTGGCCGTTTTCCCCTGCCTTTTTGGAGATAGTAAGCTTAACCGCGTCCAGGCGGGTCTTCAAGTCCTGGGCGGAGGCCAGTTCTTTGGCCCTGAGCCTGATATTCCTCTCCTTTTCAATCTCAATCTGGCGCTTGTTGCCGGAGGTGACGGGGAGAGCTTTTTTACGGGGGAGGAGGAAATTGCGCGCGTAACCGTCCTTGACATTGACAATATCGCCCCTGACGCCAAGGTTAGGCACGTTTTCAATCAACAGTATTTCCATTTTTCTTAAACCCCAACAACTAAAAACAGCCAGCGCGATTGCGTTGTCCCCTTGCGGTTAGGCTGAAAACCTGTTTCAGCCAGGGCGCCCGAAAAGTCAGGCCCCGTTCCCCATTTGGGTTCAGGCTTTGCGAAAAAAAATAGATTACAGCCACAAAAAAAAAAGTCAAGATATTTTTTTCAGGAGCCGGCGATGGATTTGCCAATCAGCGTAAAAGACAGGGCTTGTCCTGTTTCACAGGCTGATTGACTATATAATTCCAATCTAAACAGAAATTACTTTAATTTCTGTTTAGAATTGGAGTGCGCGACACGGATGTCGCGCCGAAATGCGCAGCATTTCGGGAGGCAAGGCGAGACCACGCTCTCGCCGCAGCCGACTACTTCAAAATTGCAGGACGCAATTTTGAAGTAGAAATGGAATAATTCATGGAGACATGATGCAAGAGCGGTACGAAGCAGTAATAGGATTGGAAGTTCACGTTCAGCTATTAACGCGGAGCAAGATGTTCTGCTCCTGCGCCAACAGGTATGGCGCGGAGCCAAATTCACTGACCTGTCCGGTATGTCTTGGTTTGCCCGGCGCGCTTCCGGCCCTGAACGCCAAAGCCGTTGACATGGCCATAGCCTTTGGCCTGGCTATCGGCGCAAATATACGCGAAAAAAGCCGTTTTTACAGAAAGCAGTACTTTTACCCGGATTTGCCCAAGGGATATCAGATAACACAGGGGCCTGTGGCCGTGGTCGAGGAGGGCGCTCTTGAAATTCCGGGCGACCCCGCCGTACGCGGCGTTGAGGGCAATATCCTGGCTGGCGTCGAGCGGGCGCACCTGGAAGAAGACAGCGGCAAAAGCACGCACGAAAGCAAGCGCAGCCTCGTTGACCTGAACCGCGCCGGCGTGCCTCTGCTTGAAATCGTAGGCAAGCCCGACCTTCGCAGCCCGAAAGAAGCCTACGACTATCTGAAAACCCTGCACAGATTAGTGATCGCCCTGGGGATTTGCGACGGAAACATGGAGGAAGGTTCTTTTCGCTGTGACGCCAACGTATCAGTCCGTCCCAAAGGGCAGGACGCCTTTGGAACGCGGGTTGAAATTAAAAACCTGAATTCTTTCCGCTTTGTTCGCCAGGCCCTTGATTACGAAGTAAAGCGCCACACGGAATTGATCGGGGCGGGTTCAGGGCCTGTGCAGGAAACCAGAGGCTGGGACGCGGGCAAGGGCGAAACCAGGATACAGCGGGAAAAGGCCGGGGGAGCGGACTACCGCTACTTTCCCGAACCTGACTTGCCCCCCCTGGAAATAACCCGGGCGGAGATAGAAGCTATAAGGGCTTCCATGCCTGAGCTTCCATCACAACGCAAAGCGCGGTTCATTGTCAGCTACGGATTAACCGATTACGAAGCCGATATGCTCACCCAGGATCGCCCATTCGCCGATTACTATGAGAGTTCAGCCAAACTCTGCGGCAACCCCAAACAAGCCTGTAACTGGATGCTGGGCGAGATGAGCCGCGCCATAAATGAACGCGGCGGAAGCATAGAAACCCTGGGAGTATCCGCCGAGGGCCTAGCGGAGTTGATTTCCATGGTGGATAGCAGGACGATTAACCTCACCACGGCAAAAGAAACAGTTTTTCCCGCCCTGCTTGCCGGTGAAGGCAGCCCGGGCGACATCGTTAAAAAACGCGGACTGGCGCAGATTTCAGACACAAGCGCCATAGAAGCCATAGTAGAGGAAGTACTGGCCGCGCATCCGGCGCAAGCGTCCGAATTGCGCGCCGGCAACGCAAAATTGCGCGGCTTTCTGGTAGGCCGGATTATGAAAGCCGGAAAAGGCAAGGTCAACCCGCAAATGGTAAATGAGATACTGGATGCTAAACTATAGTCGTTTGACTTGTGGAGCGGAACACTTTTTCCATTGTTTTGGTCAATGAATACGTGTTCCGCCAGGGGATACCGGGATGAATCAGGAGCGCGGGCGGGACGGGCAGGAAGGCGCTGACATCGAAGCGCCAGGCGAAATTGACGACATTCGCGTCAAACAGGATGGCTATCGCAGCGTGGTGTTTGGCCAGATTGCCGATGGCCTGATACCGCCCCACCCTGGCCCGCCCGAAGCCACCGACGATGAACTCAGCGTCGCCGCCATGTCTGACCCTGCGGCCTCAGAAGCCGAAGACAGGCAAAGCCAGCCCACTATCTGGCGGGTGGTGTTTTTACTTGTACTGATAACGGTCGCCCTGGCAATCGTGTTCTGGAAATAGCAAAAAGGCTCCGGCGATGCGGCTCATAATTAACGGTCAAACCCTCGACGCGCCGCAATTCAATACCCTTGCCGACTTGGCGCGCTGGATGGATTTGCCGGACTTTGGCGCCGCAGTTGAATTAAACGGCCGTGTGATAAGAAAGGCCGACCACCCGGATACGCCGTTAAAAGACGGCGACAAACTAGAAATCGTCAAGCTGGTGGGCGGCGGTTAAAGACAGAAAACAAATTTCACTTTTTAAATGACAATGGATTAAAAGCATGGTAAAAACCTTCGTCCTGGTTTTTTGGAACTATTGAATCAAACCATTGAATCACTGAGAGGCAGCAATGGCGAAATTTGGAAAAAAGTGGGCTTGTTACTCTTGCGGCGTTAAGTTTTACGACTTCCTGAAGCCGGAGGCCATCTGTCCAAAGTGCGGCTCTAACCAGAAAAACGCCCCCGCCAGGCCAAGGGCTGTCAAGAAGGAAAAGGCCGCCATTCACATAGAAGACGATTTCGCCAATGAGCAGGAAGTAGAAACCGTCGCCGACGACGGCCTTGAAGAGAGCTTCGGCATTGCCAGTGTTCGCGCGGAAGGAGTTGACCCCGGAGACCTCAAGATGGACGACTACGATGAATGATGAGATGAGTGAGATGAGTGAGCCGCCCAAGAGCCAGCCAACCGGAATTGACCGCCATGTACACCTGGAAGGCTCCGTTGACCCGGATTGGGCGCGGAGTCAGGCAGCCTCAGTCCCCGACGCCCTCGAAGCCTTTTGGCGCGGGCAGGCCATGCCCTTCACGGACTTTATTGACTCTTTTTTCTTTATCACCGATTTGCTCACGTCCAGCGACGCCGTCAGGCGCGCCGTCAACGCGGTTGTGGGGCGGCTCCCGAAAAACTGCGGCGGCCCCAAAGGCGTTGACCTGTGGTGTTCGCCCCAGACCCTCGTCGTTGACAGAAAGTTGTTGAGCCTCAATGAGCTTTGGAAGGGAATTGAGCAGGGCATATCAGACGCCCGTGAACAGGGCGTGAGCGTGGCAGTGATACTCGACGCGGTAAACAACTTTGGCATAGTGAACGGCCACACTCTTCTGGATTTAGTGGCGGGCGACATGCCGCCGTTTGTAGTGGGCTTTTCCACCGGGGGACTGGAGAGAGTGCCATTCAGGCAGTGGGCGCCCGTATTCGACCGCGCCAGGGCGCTCGGGTTGCGCTGCGCCGCCCACGCCGGGGAAAACGGCCCGGCTTCAAACATAAGAGAGGCCATAGAAGAAGCCAATTTGAACAGAATTGTCCACGCCGTCCGCGCCGCGGAAGACCCTTCCATACTTGAACTGCTGGCGGAAAGAGAAATCGCCGTGGACGTGTGTATAACGTCTAACCTGGCTCTGGTGCCGGAGATTAAGCGTCATCCAATCAAAATCATGATGGACGCTGGCGTCAGGTGCGCCTTGGGTACGGACGACCCGGGCGTAATCTATACAGACTTGGGCAACGAATGGCGTCGCGCGGCGGAGCTGCTGGAAAATGACAGTTACATGGAGCGTTTGTTTCAAAACTCCGTTCAGGGCGCGTGGTGTCTTAATCACTAAACGCAGCGCCTGGCGTCTTAAAAATAATTAACTCTCAAACATTCAGGCTTTTCACGATAGACTAAAAGATTCTGTGTGCGCCCGTAGCTCAGTTGGATAGAGCATCAGGCTTCGAACCTGGGTGTCGGGCGTTCGAGTCGCTCCGGGCGCACCAGGAAGGACACATTGACAATTTGAGCGAACGTGGCGGAACTGGCAGACGCACTGGATTTAGGTTCCAGCGGGTAATACCGTGTGGGTTCGAGTCCCACCGTTCGCACCAGCGCCGGGCAAGGGGTTTTACCCCGCATCTTACCCGGCCCATCATTGAATAGCACCGATTTCAGGAGTACACATGCAGGTTACGCTAATACATAATTCGGACACGCGCAAGACGCTGGAGATCGTCTTTCCGGCGCCGCTGGTGGATACCGCCTTCAAAGCGGCTCTGGAAAAAATAACCCCCCGCGTCAAGATGCCGGGCTTCAGGCCAGGCAAGGCGCCCAAGAGCGTGCTGATATCCAGGTACAAGAGCGAAATCGCCAGAGAAGTCGCCGAAAAACTCATAGAGAGTCATTTTCAGGGCGCCGTTGACGCCATTGACCTTCATCCCATAACCCGCCCCGCCCTCGAAAGCGCCGAGTTGCGCGAAGGCGTTGACGGCACGGTCAAGGTTCAGTTTGACGTCGCGCCCGAAGTCAAACTCCCAGAATACAAGGGCCTTGTCCTGATAAAGAAAAAACGCCGCGTTGATGATGAATACATCGCCAGAACCCTTGAATCAATGCGCGAAAAGGCGGCCAGATACATTCCCGTTGAAGACGGCGCGGCGCCGGGGCACATAGTGAAACTGGACACGAAAATCAAACCCAAAGGGATGAAGGCCAGGATTAATGAAAACCAGGAAATGCGACTAAGGGAAGGCAGGCCCTTCGACGCCGAAATAATGGGGATGAAGGTTGACGAAGAAAAAAAATTCACGCTTCAGATTCCCGAAGACGACGAAAACTACGCTTTTGCGGGCAAGCAGGTTTATTACGAGGTGTTTGTTTCAGACATATGGTCAGAGGCCGTGCCGGAGCTGAATGACGAGTTTGCCAAAGACGCGGGCGACTACGAAAGCCTGCAAGCCCTCAAAGACAGTCTCCGCAAAGACCTGGAAGAATCCGCCGAAAAAGACGCGTTGGTTCGCCTTCAGAGCGACATCCTGGACATGCTCCTTGACGCGTCCAGCTTTGAAGTGCCAAGCAGCATGGTTAATTTACAATTGGACGACTATTGCCGCGAGTTCATTGAAAAACTCAACCAGATAGGCTTTGACTACAAGAAGATTGACTGGAAGAATTATCGTCAGAGCCGCCTCAACGACGCTGAACGGGCCGTGCGAAGCGGCTACTTGCTCCAGGCCCTGGGAAACGCAGAAGACATACAGGTTTCTGATGAAGAGATCGACCAGGAAATCCGCAAGTGGATGGAGGAATCCAGGACGGGCGAATCATTTGACGCCGTCAGGGCCAACTTTGAAAAGCACGGCGCCACAACAGAAATTCGTGGCAGGGTGCGCACGGATAAGATTTTTGACATGATACTGAACAGCGCCGCGGTCACAGAAGAGATACTCGATTCGGCGGCGTACGACGACTTGCTGGAAATGGAGCGCCGCCGCAAAGAGGGCATAGCCCAGGCCCGTTTCGACGCGGGCGGTCTTGAAGGCGGGGATTTTGAAGAGCAGGAAGGCGGCGGCCCCGACGCCGTCATGTCCGCCGAAGACCCGGTTGGGCCAGAAGCCCCCCCTGAAGCAGACGCCGAACCCCCTGCCGAAGAGGGCCGTGCAGCCGGTGAAGCCGCTGAAATCGCCGAAGCCGGTGAAGTTGCTGAAACCGCCGAAGTCCCTGAAATCAATGTTGAAGAAGCCCCTCCCGTAAAACGCGGGCGTCCAAAAAAGGCCGACGCAGCCCCCAAGGAAGAGCCTGAAACAGAAGAAGCGACGCCAGACGCCGCTCCCGCAAAGCGCGGGCGTCCCAAAAAGGCCGACGCCCCCCCCGGGGGAGAGCCTGAAACAGAAGAAGCGCCACCGGACGCCCCTCCCGTTAAGCGGGGCCGACCTAAAAAGGCCGACGCCGAAGAGTCGTCCGGCGCCGACGCTGGAAACGCCGAAAAACCCAAACGCGCCCGCAAAAAGACCGAAAGCGAAGGTTAGCCGCCTTGCCCAGGTTCCCCTCAACTCCGGCCACGCGCTTGCTCAAAGCCAGCAACGTGGAATTTTCCGAACACTCATATCGCTACGAAGACCGCGGCGGCACAAGTGTTTCGGCCCGCGAGCTGGGTGTTGACGAGCACTCGGTCGTCAAGACGCTGATAATGGAAGACGAAAACGGACGTCCCCTCATTGTTTTAATGCACGGTGATTTGGAAGTCAGCACAAAGGAGCTGGCGCGCCAGACAGGCTGCAAGGCGATAAGCCCGTGCAAGCCGGACACAGCGGACAAGCACAGCGGCTATCAGGTGGGCGGGACCAGCCCCTTTGGCGTCCGCAAGGCGATGCCCGTTTATATGGAGCAAACCATACCCGACTTGCCAAAGATCTATATAAACGGCGGCTCAAAGGGTTTTCTCATCGGCATGAACCCAAAAGACGCCCAGCGAGTGCTGTCCGCCGTCCTGGTTCAGGTCGGCTGCAGCAGACATAAATAAATCGCATCAGATCGCATTGGCATTTCGTGACACACCACCGCCCGGAAAAACCCTTGATTGTTCAAAGCGACAGGACGCTTCTTCTGGAAGTCGCCCACCCTGACTTTGAACAAGCCAGGGATGAAATAGCCCGCTTTGCCGAATTAGTCAAAAGCCCGGAACACATACACACATTCAGAATATCGCCGCTCTCACTGTGGAACGCCTCCGCATCCGGCGTCAGCTGCGACGAGATGACAGCCACGCTGGAGCGGTGGACCAAGTACCAGACGCCCCAGAACCTGCTTCAGGAAATTCTCGACCACGGTTCCAGGTACGGGCGCCTGAAGCTGGTACAAAAAGACGGGCGCCTTGCCCTGGAAATGGAAGACAGGGGCCTCTTTTGGGAAATCGAGCGCCAGAAAAACCTGCAGGAGTTTTTAAGCGAACCCTACCCTGACCAGCGGGGCGTTTTCCTGAAAGAAGGCGCCCGGGGAGAGATCAAGCTCCGCTTGATCCGCCTGGGACATCCTGTTCAGGACATGGCGGGTTTCAAGCCGGGCGACCCGCTGGAACTCAGCCTCAGAGATAATCTGCAAAGCAGCAACAAGCCTTTTGGCCTCAGGCCCTACCAGCGCGCAGCCGTTGACGTATTTCACGCCGGGGGCGGGCCTGAGGGCGGCGCGGGCGTTTTAGTGCTGCCCTGCGGCGCCGGCAAGACCATCATAGGCATCGGCTGCATGGTCAGGCTCCAGACCCGCACGCTGGTATTGACCACCAACGTAACAGCCGTAAAACAGTGGAAGCAGGAGCTTCTGGACAAGACCACGCTGGAAGACGCCTCAATCGGCCTGTACACAGGGGATACAAAAGAAATCAAACCCGTGACCATCGCCACGTATCAGATATTGACTTATCGCAGGGCAAAGGACGCGCCCTTTGAACACTTTAAGCTGTTCGAGGCGGCAAACTGGGGGCTGGTTATATATGACGAAGTGCATACACTGCCCGCGCCAGTGTTTCGGGCCGTGGCCGAGCTGCAGGCCAGGCGCCGCCTGGGGCTTACCGCTACCCTGGTGAGAGAGGACGGCAAAGAAGAAGACGTGTTCAGTCTCATTGGCCCAAAGCGGGTTGACGTACCATGGAAGGCGCTGGAAAAAGACGGCTTCATAGCCACGGCCCACTGTCTTGAAATCCGCGTGCCCCTGCCGACGGACGAGCGCATGGATTACGCCGTAGCCGATAACAGGGCCAGGTTCCGCATAGCCTCAGAAAACAGCCTCAAGCTGGCAATCATTGACGAGCTGTTGTCAAGGCATACAAGGGACAGCGTACTGGTCATCGGCCAGTATTTAAGCCAGTTGCGGGCCATAGGCAAGCGATTGAAAGCGCCCGTCCTGACAGGCCAGACGCCGGAGAAGGAGCGGGAAGACCTGTACAGGCGTTTCAGACAGGGCGAACTGCGCGTGCTGATAGTCAGCAAGGTGGCCAATTTTGCCATTGACCTGCCGGACGCCAGCGTGGCTATCCAGGTGAGCGGGACATTCGGCAGCCGTCAGGAAGAGGCCCAGCGCCTGGGGCGAATACTGCGCCCCAAGGGAGAGCGCAACCTGTCTTACTTCTATAGCCTGGTCTCCAAAGATACCAACGAGCAGGAATTTGCCAGAAACCGCCAGTTGTTCCTGACAGAGCAGGGATATAAGTACCTGATCGAAAGCAGGTACTTTGACGACAGCGGCAGCCTGAATGAGCCGAGCGTCTGGCATGGGCTGCTGCGGGAGACCGGGGCCTGGGCGGGATAGAGCGATTCAGCGGCTATATATGGTTGTTGCTGAGAAGAGCGTAGAATTGGCAAAGGAGATGAAATGACCAGAAAGCTGAAAATTACTTTGATACGACAATCCCAAACTATTTGTTTCACGACGACACGCCAGAAAAAATGGAAATCACTCACCTTTTCTGGGAAATATGTAAATCTGGCAAATATGATATTTTTGTGTCTCCTGTATTTTTCAGGGAAATGAACGACTGCCCGCAGCCGAAGTTAGGCCAGATGTATGACATGCTGGGATTGATTGCTTTTGAAGAATTGGACGAAACCGACGAAGTGAGGGCATTGGCTGCCGAATATATTAGAAATGGCGTACTAACAAAGAGCAGCTATGCTGATTGCTTGCATGTCGCGCATGCCGTTGTTGGCAGTTGTGACTTCGTTGTTTCATGGAACTACGACCATCTTGTGAAGGTCAAAACCATTCAAGGTGTTAAAGTGGTTAATGTAGCCAACTGGTATAATGAGATTGGCATTGTCACGCCGGAAATGCTTATTTAGGAGGCATCATGATTAGAGACAATCTTATGGAAGAGATTCGGGAGAGGAAAGAAAGAATCTCGCTTCTGCTCTATTCGCAAACACCAGAAGAACGACGACAGGATATAGAAGAAAATAGGCGCATGTCAGAGGCATTGCTTGGAAGACCAATTAAGGTGGTTGGATCAAATATAGCCGTTCAACTTTTTCAAGGCTGAACCGCACCATCTCAAAATTGAATTGCTCTATAGCGGTTTAATTTTGAGAAGCAACATGAGGCGTCAAAGTGACGTCTGCGCTTTCATTTCGCCGGATTCGACTTTGGAGATGACGGCTTCATTTCAGGCGCAGACGAAAACGGGGTTTTGCAATTACCTCAGCGTATAATTATACCTATGCCCGGGAGGCAGTAATGACACAAGTGCGTCTGACGACAACCAAAGGCGACATAAACCTTGAGCTTTTTCCAGATGAAGCGCCCGGCACGGCGGCCAATTTTGTAAAGCTGGTCGAGGAAGGCTTCTATGACGGCCTTGCCTTCCACCGGGTAATCCCCAATTTTGTGATACAGGGAGGATGCCCGAATACCCGTGAGGGCGCGGAAACAGGCCTGCCGGGTACCGGAGGCCCCGGGTGGAAGATCAGGTGCGAGACGGAAGGCAACCCCCACGTTCACGAACTGGGCGCCCTCTCCATGGCCCACGCCGGAAAAGATACGGGCGGCAGCCAGTTTTTCATAGTGAACGGCGACAGAAAAAACGTAGCCCACCTTGACGGCATACACACGGTCTTCGGCAAGTGTTGTTCAGAAGAAGATATAAAAGTAGTGCAGACCATCTGCGCCATGGACCGCATCGAGAAAGCCGAAGTGGTTTGAAGACGCTTTTGAAGACGCTATAGCCGACCGCTTCAGGATTGCGGAACGCAATCCTGAAGCAGAAACGGAATCACTTAATCTTTGGCGCCATGACGTTAAAGCCCGCCCTCTGCATGTCGCCTATGTTGCCGGCGAACATCATGGCCATGCGCAGTTCCATGTCTTCGCGTCCAAGCTTGCTGGCGGTGAGAAGCTGCGGAAAGGCAGGCTGTATGCTTGACTGGGACTTGTCGGCGGACCAGGTTGTGGCCAGGTCGAAAGACACCTTATGGGTCGAGCCAGTCAGCTCTCCGGCAATAGAAGTCATCGCGCCCTCGCCGTTATAAGTGGCGGATACAAAACCGGGGCCTTCCCACTGCTTGCTCTTATTATTGATATTGACCCTCCTGACGCGCCTGTTGGAATCGTATTCAAAGGACATCGTAGCTTCAATGCCCTGGGCCGCGTTGGCAAACTCCATTCTGAGAGGCTGCTTGGTGGATTCATCGTAAAAAACCTCCAGACGTCCCTTTTTCCAGAAACTGAACGTCTCGGAAGCCGCTTGTTCGCGTTTCTTGGGGTCGTACGGCGCGGTGGGGGCGTTAAAGACGACGGACTTAGCGGCCTTGCCGCCGATTGTCGCGCCCTTGCCGCTTGAAACCTTAAAAGTGGGGCCGTTTACATAGACCTCTTTAATGTCAATCATCACCGAGGCAAACCACCCCATAAACGATACAGGGGCGTCGGAGGGCGCAAGAGTAATGTTCGTTGTGTAAGCGTTTTGATCCTTTATGTACCAATATCCCTTTTCGCCCGTCCGCTGGAAGCGCATTTCGCCCATGTCGCCGGTGACGTCGTAGAGATGGTCTCCGTTTGCGAAGTAGGTGCCCTGCAATTTACAACGGGCCTCGCCGTTTTTGACTCCCGCGCTCCTGACGGCCCCTTGCGTCGCTTGCTCAATCCTGGCGTCTATGGCCGAGCCTTTCAAAACGATGGCCAGGTTGCCCCTCAGATCAACGGCCTTTATTTGCTGATAGGGCTTGCCGAACCACGACGCGTTAGCCGCGTCCAGCACCTGGCTGAAGGCTTCCCTGAGATTGCGCAGTTCCTCGGACTCTTTCAGAGCCTTGTTATCCGCTGCGGCTGATTGACCTGATGGAGCGGGAGGCGTGGTCGTCTGGGCGGCAAGGGCCACCGAGAGCGGCAAAAAAAGTAGCGACGTGTATTTCATTTCAAGTATCTCCAAAATAAGAGTGTTGTTATTGAGCTTTTTGTTCCCGCGCTCGTTTGGCAAAGCAGGGGTTGCACAGCACCGCGTCCGGATCATCGGGCACGAAACCGACAAATTCCATGTTACCACAGGACGCGCATCGGATTTGCGTCAGCACCCTTGCCCTAAAAGTTTTTTTTGGTTTTTGCTGAGACATTTTTTTTTGGTAGCAGGCGGGGCAGTCAAAGAACTTTTGGCCGGGTTCAAGGGAAAAGGGCTTGCCGCAAGTGGCGCAACACTTTTGGCGCACGTCCGATTTTGGACGGGCGCCGGGCTTTTCAATCCTGACGGGAGGCGGTTTTGATTCTTCCGAGTTCAAAATAGTAATTCTCAGCAGCAGAGGTTCAATCCTAACACTCTTTATCTGTTATTGAAAACACGCCCAGGCGTTGCAGCGTTTCCGCCAGTTTGCGGCTTACGCTTTCCGCATTGGCCTTCCACTCGGCGTGGGCGTCGTGGCCCGCGTAGTTGGCAACCGCCAGCGCCGCGGCGGCGGGGATATTGGCCATGTGGCAGGCGGCAAAAACGCCGCCCAGCTCTAAATTTTCCGCGTCGGCTATCCGGCCCAGGAGGGCCGCGTCTTCCTCATCGGAGGCGATGGCGGGGGGGCAGGCCACGGCGCGGCCCGGCAGAGGCAAAGACCAGGAGGCGGGCCACCGCGTAATTTCATGTGAAGGCCGGTAAGCCCTGCGCAGTATTTCCGAAACAGATATGGCAATGGCCTCTGACGCCGCTATGCAGTCGCCGATGCTGAGATTATTCATCGCATTGCCGTACGCGCCGCAAGTCCCTATGAACAAAACCCTCTGGGGGCGCAGAGACTCCAGCAGCCGCGCCGTAGCGGCGGCGGACGTCAATCCCCCAATCCCAGTCAGGGCGGCGCGCCAGCCAGGGGGAGGGCGCGTCTCCAGCCCCGCCAATTCCGGCGCGAAAGACGCAAGCAACAGGGAATCGCGCCCATTCACAGCGTTTAGTTTATTCTACGCGCACGGCAGCCGTTGCGCTCGGCTGCCATTCGGTCTGGGCCGTGGCGGTCACGTGGTAGTAGCCTGGTTTGGAAGGCGCGGTGTATAAGCCTGTCTGGGAAACCGAGCCGCCGCCGGGTTCATCAACGCTCCACAGTATCTGAGGTGGTTCAATGCCTTTAGTAATCACGCTGAAAGCGACCGCGCCGCCCGCGGCTACCTTAACCGAGGCAGGCTCTATCACCAGCTGGGGCTGTACTATGATTAACTGGGACGCCCTGACCCTTTGACCGTTTGTTCGCGCAGCCCTGGCCGTAACCTGGTACGTGCCGGCGTACAGCGGCGCCATGTAAGTAACCTGATATCCGGTTGTTCGCGTCAGCGAGCCGCCCTCCAGCTCCCGCACGTCCCATTCGGGAGGCCCGGCCAGAACTTCCGTGGCCTGGGCCGTCAGTGAAATGCGCTCGCCGACCTTAATAACAGACGTGGGCGTCTCAATGTAGAGTACATCCTGGCTGGAAGAGCCGCACGCGGTCAAAAAAAAGGCGCACGCCAGGCCGAGGGCGGCAGAGCCGCGCCGAAGGCAGGCGGATGACCGAAGACGGCCAGGAGAGGGAGACGGCAGAAGGCCCGCGGGCGACAGCCCGGCGCCGTTAAACAGATTAAACAACTCAGACGACAAAACGCTGAACACGTTGAACACGCTAAAAAGGCTGAACAAAAACGACCTCGCTTGATTCACTCTGAATGTCCCGAAATAGACACAGGTTTCAAGATTATAACATCTTTGAAGCAGAAACGGAATAAAATAGAGGATGTGAAGTATGAAACCGTAACAGGGCCTTTTTCCGCGTTCTATGACCAGATGAAGGCCGTCTATGATGAGCTGATGATTAAGTACGGCGGCAACCTTGACAAGGTTCGCGCTGAAATGCCAAAAAAGAATTATGTGGTTAGCGAGTTGTCTGAACACGTCAAAGAGGCGTTAAAGACAAAAGCGGAATCACTATGGTTAAGCACGGACGGCTTTGCAAAGCAGTTGAATCATCATTCAGAGATAACAAAAACAGAGTATATAAGCGTATTCAACAAACTCAAAGACTGCGATGAGATTTATACAAGCAAGGATGAACGCATTGCGTTGATAGTTAAAGACGGGCAACATTACGCAGTAATTCTAAAAACCACACATAACAAATCAGAAGCCTATCTGCTCAGTTTGCACACATTGGATGAACGCAGTTTAGCGCAATTCCGCAGACTAAAGCGCATTTATTAAATTCGGCGTACGGTGGGGCCAGCCTTAAACCCCATGCGCCCCGGTTTCCCAAAGCTACGGCTGGCTGAATATCACCGTTTCCCCGTACGCCATACTATTATCATCGTTCCCCGCCCTCAAAAAGTCAAGAGGTAATTCCATTTCTACTTCAAAATCGTACTTAAAGTCTTCTGGGGCTATTTTGCTTGGCAATATATAGTCGTTCAACTTTGAAAAAGTTGAACCGCGCGGTGCGCGCAGACTGCGCTGAGAGTGTAGCGAGCCGCCGACAGGCGGGGAGAGAAACGGGAAGCTGCGGATACGGCGTCGCAAGCGTTCCAAGCGCAGACGTATCTTGAATACTGCAAGACGCTT
>JAISSN010000138.1 GCA_031273105.1 Holophagales bacterium
ATTACAGCAGGCGGCTTTCAGACAGCCCGCACCACCCGCCCCATCGGCATGGACCAGCACTTCCAGCCGCGCATAGTGTTGCAGACAGTCGCCGGGGCCACCGTCGAGGTGATAGCTTCAGCGTCGTCAGCCGTTGACCCGACAGACGTAAAGACGGCCAGCAACTACGACGCGAACCGCATTGACACGCTGCCCACCGGGCGCGGAATTGACGCCATGGCGGCTTTAACGCCCGGCGTCGTCACAAGTAGTTCAGTTGGCGGCAGGTTACAGGTTCGCGGCGCAATGACATCCGGCAACCTGTATCTGGTTGACGGTCAAAACCTGATGGATCAGGCCTACAACAACCTGCAATATCCGATAATCAGTGATTCTCTTGAGGAAACCCAGGTCATCACGGGCGCTATCTCCGCCGAGTACGGCAACGTTGACGGCGGCGTCATCAATACGCTGACCAAGGCGGGCGGCAATGAATTCTCCGGTCAGATCAGGGTTGATATGAGTAACCCGGCCTGGAACGCCCTGCGTCCCTATCAGACGGCGCCTGATAACGTGCTCAGCGAGACTAGAAACTACACATTAGGCGGCTATATATTAAAGGATCGCCTGTGGTTCTACGTATCCTACAATTCAAGCGGCGGCGCAAACGCTGGCAGCATTGGCGGTATAAAGCGGCCTGCGACAGGGGAAAATATCGGAGCGGGCGCCGGCTACACAGATTCTTTTTATGACTACCGCCGGAATTTCAAACTCACGTACCTGATTAATCAGGACCACACGATTATCGGCACTTACAATAATTCAGACAGCGGCAATACTCACCGCAACTACTCATCCGGCGACCTGAACGCCCTGGTGCCCCAGTTCAATGAATTTATGTACTGGAATATAGCCTGGCGCGCCACCTGGTCGCCCACGTTCACCACGGACATACGCTTTGGTCATAAAGAGTCAGCTTATAGCGCGGGCGGGTCAGCTGAAAGAGGCGCGCCAATTTACAACTATAGCGGCGACCTTGACGCCGACGCGGCTGGAGGCAGCGGATTATACTACGACAACGGCATCTTCAATATGAATGACGGCGGCGATAAGCGCGAGGCCGATACGCTCAATCTGAAAGGTTCCTATTTCTTTAACGCGTCGGGTTCCCACGAGCTGGATTTCGGCATTGACTACTACAAGGGCACTAGAACCGCCAGGAATGAACAGTCCCCGGCTGTCTATCTCTCCGATGGTTCCGGCAAACTCGTTGAGGGCAGAAGCTATAACATTATACACGGCGTTGAGGGATATAAGTACGATGGCGTTACTCCCATGGCTATAGGCGCTGATATTTGGAACATGTGGGGGGGCGATGGTTCGTCCGAAGAAGTAACCTACGGCATATATGTCAACGACAAGTGGAAGGTCAATAACAACATCGCCGTGCTTATTGGCGTCAGGTGGGACAATTACGAGACCAAGGCCGGCGACACGGGTTCTATCGCCAGCGCGTCTGGCTTCTCCCCCCGTCTGGGTGTTACCTACGACCTCTTTGGCGATCAGAAGTGGATATTCAAGGCCTCTTACTGCCGCTACAACAGCGCCGTGCTGCAAAACATCGCCACGGCTTCATCTCTGGTCGGCAAGGCCGCTTCCATTGAGTGGGCATACATTGGTCCCACAGGCTGGCAGCCCCTTTCCGTCATCCGCGACAGGAACAATTATGACCCGGCCAACGTTACTTATTACGAAGATCCGTCCCTTAACATAACCGTCAACCCCAACATGAAGGCGCCTTATGTTGACGAAATGCAGCTTTCGGCCACCTATTCATTTGCCACAGAAAATTATGGCAGGGGCTACGTCACGCTGACCGGCGTCAAGAAGACCTGGAGCCAGTTGATGGACTATCGCATTGGCTGGAACGGAACTATCAATCCAACCGAAATAGGCGTTGACTACGATGATTTGCTGTACATACAACACTGGGACAATGAACCTGACGCCGAGCGCGACTACGAAGCTCTGGAACTGAGCGTCGCCTATCAGTGGGGCAACTTCAACCTGACGGGCAATATCACCTGGTCAAGCCTGCAGGGCAACTACGAGGGAGAATCCAGCAATTCCCCTGGCACCGGCCAGGGCCTCCACTTAATGGACAGGTGGAGAGACAACAACGGCAATTGGACGGAGGGCTATGACTATACAACGCGATATCCATACGGATACCTGCAGGGCCACGTGCCTATAGTGATGCGCTTCCAGGCCGATTATACCCTCGACAGCACGGCGGGCAAAACGGTTTTTGGTTTTGCCTACCGCTTTGACTCCGGCTACCACTACAGTATCGTCCGTTTGGTGAATGCATATAATGTAGTGCCTGCGTTCGCCATTTGGAGCGGCGGCTCGCCCGGCGTGGGAAGCCCTGTGGCTTGGTCTGCCGAGGGCATTGCTTTTGGCGCGAGATCAGGGTGGACTCAATACAAGGATGGCCAGCGTCGCACCGAGGCATTTAACGCTCAGGTTTATCACGACCTCTCAATCACCCATGAATTTAACCTGTTCAAGGTGTATAACTATCAGGTGAGAGCCTTTGCCAAACTCCTCATTCTCAACTTCTTTAACCACCAGCAGTTAGTCCAGTGGGATACAACGCATCTCAACGGCGCAAACCTGGAAGCCCCATGGGTTAAAGGCCCCACCTTCGGGACATCCACAACCGCAGGCCAGTTTGGCGCCGCGCGCTCATACAGCGTATCGCTGGGAGTGCGTTTCTAGTTCCGCAGTAACAGCAACAGCAACCCCGCTCACGGTTGAAATTACCTGAAAACGGGAGTTGACGGCATGATAAAGGGGGGGCTGAAAAGCCCCCTTTTTTGCGTCTGAGTCAGGGGCGCAAGTCATGATGGCATGATGGTATGCTGCACACAAACGGCATAGAGAGCGTTTGGGCGGTGCTGAAGCGTGGCTTCTATGGCGTGTATCATTCGTTCAACGTGAAACACCTACAGCGTTACCTTAACGAGTTCACATTTAGGCTCAACTCGGGAAATGTGAGGGTACATACGCTTGACAGGATTGATGCGTTGTTGGGGATGTGCGTGGGGAAACGGTTGACGTATGCGGCATTGGTGGCTGGATGAACTCTTGCTCGAAATTTTTGACTGGAGCTATGTTGGAGGTGGCCGATTCTACTTAATTTGGACGTGTTGGTGCTCTTGTTCAGTTAATGTGGTCATATTTATTGTGTCAGCGCAAACTTAAGGGTAGCGCGGGATCTGGGCAGGGTCACACATCTGCAAAAAAAATCTTTAAACTTACTACTTGTTGTTATCATGAACAAGAGTTGGTTTACAACGCGACGCACTTTTTCGGAAAAACACAGATGCCCCAAGTTGCTACAAACCCTAGTGATGCTTCTCGTGAAAGGACTACAAGTGGTTCAATAGAGATAGCCACAACAAACAAAAGTGCCTGCAAGCAGACTTTGACTTCAGGGCGGTTTGACGCTACGGGCTTTACTCGGCGCGCGCAAAAGCAATAGCAGATGCGGAGCATAAACAAGATTGTAATCGACTGTTTCTGATGGAAGGTGTGATAGTGAAAAAACCAACTTCAATGGATGTGAGCCTACACAGTAAGGCTTTAAAGGAAAGCACAGGCAAGTCTGTAGACGCGACCGAACACACAAGTGATTCGCAGGGGGCGAAATGGCGCATCTGGTTTTTTTCTGTAGCTTTCTCTGGGCTCTTGGCAGCTCTCGCGCCCGTTGTTAGGTCTTTTGTATCATTGGATAGTGGTGGATGGTCGGGTTTTGCTCTTGACCTCATAGCAATTTCGATTGCCGCTGTTGCTGCTGTATTTATTGAGTCTGATACTAAACGCCGTTCTAGCTATCTTCTTCGTGATCTTTTGTTTGGTTGTATTGTTTCTGCGGTTCTTTTCTACGGCGCTGCAAGGGCTTTAGTCGTAGCTGGAGTTGATGCGATGGAAAAAATCACATCGACAGGTTGGATAATTGCAGGTTTGATATTTTTTACGACTATAATTTCCATAGGTTCAGCCGTGTTTTTTGAAAGCGGAAAGGAAGTATCATGAAAATAAATCCAAATGTTTTACCTTGGTCGTTCATAACGGTATGCTCATTCTTCATACTGGCAACACTATTCCATGTCGTTAAGACTCGCTGGGTGAAATCTGCCAAGAAAACGGCGCCTAAACTCTCGGATGCGATTCGATCATTCAACGAGAAACTTGATGGTGTGGGTGGCGCTTATGTCGACTTAATCAAACTCGGCTTCATTTCTTCCCCCAGAATCGGTAATCGCGCTAAAGATTTTCGTGACTATGAGCAGTATGAAGATTTTTCAATATCTGCAAAAAATCCCGAAATAATTGAATCTGTAAGAAAGATAGGCAAAACATATGGACAAGTTTCTCTTTAATGACTACAGGGCTAACGATATATTTGATGAATTCACTGAAGAAAAAGTCGCCGAGCGATATGAGTTATTATTTAAAGAAACAACTTTATTTATCAAAGAAAACAACTTAGAAAATAAGGCTTCCGTAAACAAACGTATTCTTGCGGACGTAGTTTTAGATTATTTCTATGATACTAAAATTAAAAAATTTTCATGTTGACATAAAAAGAACTCATGGTGAAAAGGTAATCGCTTATATCTCTTATTGGTTGTTACATAGAAAACCCATTCAAATAATCGACAATAGTGTTTCTGAGGAAAATGAAGAACTCGTGATTTTGAATGAAAAATTTGTTTTACAATATATTGTTGACTTTTTGAGCAAACGAATACAACGTGAACACGTCTTACTTCGTGAAGAAAAAGGGTTACAAAATTTTTCAAAATTATTACTGTATTATCTTGTGCATAGATTATACAACGCGCAAAGTCTGGAAATGATGATAATAGCATTTTTTGCGGGTCAAATTTATGAAAATATTGAAAAGGATATAAGCGAAGAGTTGTGTTATTACAGCTAGATGACTTGTGCGAAGTCGCGCCATGAATATGACCGTAGCCTTATGAAAGGGAAAAACATGGCTACCATTAAATACAAACTGGAGGATATGCCGCCAATGACGCCTGAAGATATCAAAACATTGCAAAACCTGCCAAATGATGAAGTCGATTGCTCTGACATGCCAGAATTAGACGAACTGGATTTCAAGTACTCAATCCCTGGAAAAGTCTTCATGGCTCTAAGCACCAAAGAAAAACGCGAACTTGGAAGAAAATTGCACGCTGCCGAGCAAGCAGAGCGAGCCGCCCTGAAAGCACAACGAGAAGCAAGGCAAACGGCTGAATTGATAATAGCAGAAGCCCGACAACTCGCGCACCAAGCATGAATTACCCTTATGAAAATTGTTCCCTGCCTTTGGCGGCTCGCTACATTCATCGCGCAGACTACGCGCACCGTGCGGTTTAACTTTTTAAAATCAGGTTTTTTCTCAACCCTCTGGGCGAAGCTCAGAGCAGTTGGCCCAGCGCCCATCCCGCCACGACCAGGTTCAGGCCGTTGCCCAACAACTTGTACTGGTTATTCAGCGACAGGTCAGGCGGAAAGCGGAAATCCGGCGGGTAGCCCAATAAGCGACTGATTTCCCCGGGGCTGAAGCGGCGGATTCCCCTTTCGGTTTGCAAAAAAGAACCCGCGCCCACAAGGCGTTTGCCGTAGCCGCCAATAAAACACGCGCTGCGGCGGGATTCCACTGTTACTATATCCAGGCCGGCGCCGTGACGCGCGATGATATCCCCGGAAAGATACAAGTCTGTATCCTCTGCTGCGTCCAGATAGTTAAATATCGGGCTTGGCTCTATGGAGGGCGGGCGGTTGTTCAGGACGCCGCTGGCGCTGGCGGCGACAAAGACGCGCGGCCTGCGGTTGGGAACGCCGAACTGGGTTGGGCAGAGATTAAAACATCGCCACGCAAGGCCGATGCGCGCCAGACGCTCCGCGAGCATGGCAAAGGCGTCGGATTCAAAAAAGCCTGTCACGTTTTCCAGTAATAATCTCTGCGGCCTGGTCTCTATGAGTAAATCCATCAGATGTATGAAGGCGGCGCTCCTGGCGTCCATCAGGCCCTTCCCACGCCCCATGCGGCAAAATGGCTGGCAGGGCGGACTCATTAACCACGCGTCGGCGTTCAGCGCCCTGATTTCGCTTAGAGAAACAGTCGCCAATTCACGAGTATTCGGCGATTCCCCAAAATTCAGCCTGTAGGCGGTGTTGGCGACCTCGCTTATGTCGTACGCCGAAATAACTGTTCCCAGGCCCTTCATGGCATAGCGCCAGCCGCCGAGGCCGGAAAAAAATTCGATAGCTCTTATGTCCAACGTGCGGATAAATGCCAAAGATTATCGTTGCGGCTAATCACAATCAAACTCCTATTTAAATGATGTCAGGAAAATAATTGGCAGAACAGCTATTTTTATGGCCCCAAATCTCAGCTACTTCATTTGTTCGGCCTTTGCCTTGGCGATGACCTTAAAGAGACCTTGCTTGCAAAGGTCATAGTAAGCGTATTTTTCCTTTTCCGAAACAGTCTGCAGGTCTTTAAGGATTGCCATGCTGAGCGACCTCTCGAGTTCGGTTGCAGCCGCCCATGTAATCTTGTCGAGACCCGGCGGCGGCGCGTCGGGGTCGTCAATGAATTCCATGACGGAACACCCGAAGAGCCTCGCGGCGGCCCTGAGGGTTCTGAGACCAGGCTTTTTGCTGCCATACAGGTAATTCCTGTATGTATAGAGGTTTAAACCCAGTTTGCCGGCGATCACGCTCTGGCACTCACCGGATCTGATCTGGTACCCATCGGCGATTTGGCGGAATCTTTGATACTGAGGCCAAGACATAATAACAGTTTGAGGCGAACGAAAAACATTTGTTATATTGTAAAATTTAGGTTAATAATATATTTTGTAGAGTAAAAACTTGTTTTAATCTGACGGGATGCCATAAGCTGGAGAACATGCGAAAATAGCTATTGTCATGACTACGCTTGCTCTGAAGTACCGCCCCCGCGTTCTTGCCGACCTCGTCGGGCAGGACGCCAGCGTGAAGGCTCTCAACAACGCCCTGCTCAGGGCAAAAGCCTCCGGGGCGATTCACCACCAGGCTTTCCTGTTTGCCGGCGTGAGGGGTACGGGTAAAACCAGCACCGCGCGCATTTTAGCCAGGGCTCTGAATTGTGCCGAAGGCCCAACGCCGGCCCCCTGCGGGGTCTGCGACGCCTGCGTGACTTCCGAGCAACCTGACCGCAATTTAGACATTGTTGAAATAGACGCCGCCAGCCGCGCCAGCGTGGAAGACGCCAGGGCGCTGAGGGAGCAGGTGCATACGCGGCCCGCCTTCTGCCGCTACCGCGTATATATTATTGACGAAGTCCACATGCTCTCACGCCAGGCATTTGACGCGCTGCTCAAAATTCTGGAAGAACCCCCTCCTCACGCCGTTTTTGTGCTGGCCACGACTGAAATTCAGGACGTTCCCGACACCATCAAGAGCCGTGTGCAGATTTTCCCATTCCGCCTCATCCCCGTTGGTCTCATCGAGGCGAGGCTCCAACATGTTTGCGATTCAGAGGGCGTCTCCGCCGAGCCTGGCAGTTTGCGCCTGGTGGCGGAGGCTGGTCAAGGCTCCATGCGCGACGCACTCACTACGCTGGATCGCGTGATCTCCGCAGGCGACGGTCAGATATTGGAATCACTGGTCAGGGAGCAGCTTGGAATTGTTCCCGCTATAAGAATCAAAGGAACGCTGGAATCCTTACTGGCGGGCGATTCAACCGCGATACTGGATCACTGCGCCGCCCTTGGCAGCCAGGGCGTTGACTGGACAAGTTTTTGGAAGGAGCTGGCCATAGCCTTCAGGGATCACCTGGAAAGCGTTGCGCGCTCCGGTACGCAGCCCCACGAAATACTGCGCCTTTCCCGCATTTTGAGCTTGCTGCTCCAGCGGGAAAGAGACTTGAGGGATTCAAGCCTGCCCCAGGTGGTTGTGGAGCTGGCCCTGATAACAGCCGCCCAGCTGCCGCACCTGGCGCCGCTGGACGCCCTGGTCAAAGGCGTACCTTCATCGCCTGCGCCGCAATCATCGGCGATGGCAACGCCCAGGTATCAGCCGGCCCAGGAGAAGACACAATTTTCCGCCCCGACACAGCGCCAATTGCCTCCATCCGCCACTGTAAAATCGGCTGCGGCGGACGCCGGCCATGCTGGCGCCGGCACGAAAGCCGCCGCGCCCGCGCCCATCAGCCCTCTGAACGCTCCCTTGAGGGCCTCTGAGGAGTTGATTCAACAGGAACCGCTGCTTGGGCGGCTCCTGGAAGACACGTCGGGAGAAATAATAGAAATCCGAAAGAGCCGCCAAGGCAGTTAAACCGCTCTAGCCGCTCTAGTCATCCTCGTCATCCAATTCCTCTGACAGCTCCTCCAGGCGCTCCATCAGACGTTTAGCCAGTTCTTCGTCTTCCACGAGCGTAAAGTTATCGTCGTCGGCTTCAAAGATTTCGATGCTCAGATCGAATTCCTGTTCGTCGTCCTCTGACGCTTCACTATGGGCGTCATGGAGGGCTTTAACCTCGGCCAGAGGGGCCATGATTACAAAGTGGCGGCCTTCAAAGTCCAGCTCGTCAAGTATGGCAAATTCTTCTTTGTCGCCATTGTCGTCCTCTAATTCGACCACCTCGATTTCATTGTCTTCGCATTCGCATTCCGCGCCATACTCGGCCCCGCAATCGCATCCCGGGTTACCTTTGTGGTTGTGTTTGTCAGACATAGCAGCTCCTGAACCATGATTTTCCAGCATACGCTGAATGGGGCTAAAAAACCAGTTATTTCTGAATATTCAAACATGCCTTAAATATTTCATCAAAAATCAATTTTATTGACGCATTGGCCAGGGGACCCCTGCTGCGCCGTTCGAGGCGCTCCAGGATAGCGCGCTCTCTGGATGCTACGCGCAGTTCATTGCTTTCATGTTGGGCCGCGGTTTTTAGCCTGCCGATTTCCATGGCCAGCCGGGCGCGCCGGTTCAGCAAGGCGATCAGTTGATCATCAATGTCGTCAACGGCGGCGCGGAGGCCGTCAATGTCGCCTGGAAGTTTCACGGCTTGTCTTGAGCGGGGCGCGGCGTCTGATGGGGCGAGCTAAACATTTTGATGGGCGGATATTATTTCTGACAACTCGCTTTGCAGCTTTTCCAGATAATCGCCAAAGTTATTGGCCTCAGCGGAAATTTCAGCCACATTGCCGGTTACATCAAGGTTCAGTTCAGAAATCAGGTTATATACTACATCAATGATTTGCTTTAAATCATTTTCAAAATTTAACTGAACAATTTTTTCTTTAGTAACGTCGGACAAAATTTCCAGGAAACATTTAATTTTTTTACCGTTATGGTCTTCTATTTCCATAGGTAAAGAATAAACGCTATGATAAAATGTTTGATCAAGAATAGTTTCTTCAAGCAGCGCGTGTTCGCCTTTGCCGGAGTAAAAGGCCCTGACGGCGGGACAGCGAATGGCGCCGTTTTCAACCTGAAAACAATACATTTTTTTGTCTGTGGCGTCAAAACATTTTTCTCTGGTTAATTCTTCAATGGACTTTCCCATTGCGAGAGCATATCTTTCAGGAACAAACAGGATGTTAAACGAATCATCTATAACCATGTAATCTGCGGGCGTATTATCAAAAATGGCGTGCATAAATGAATCCGAGGTTGCAAGATCGTCAATCTCATTATCGGTAATATCAGGCTCAACAAAGTGTTCATCGGTGTCAGGGGCGTATTCCAGTTTTCGTTGAATGTGCTGATTTAAGTTAAGGTTTTGAATCAGAGTAGAGGATTCATCCTGACAAGTTAAAGAAGTTGTATCCAGTAAGAATTCATCAATCATTTGAATAAATTTTTCAACAATGTCTGGATCAAATTGTGTACCTGAGTATTTTTTAATTTCCGCCACCGCTGCTTCGTGGGGAAGACCCTTTCTGTATGGCCTGTCAGAAGTCATCGCGCTGTATGTATCCGCTATGGCCGCAATTCTGGCTTCAATGGGTATTTCTTCGCCCTTTAAGCCATTTGGATACCCTGTGCCATCCCACCTTTCGTGGTGAGACATCGCTATTTCCCTTATGGCGCCAAAAGACTCCAAATCCGGCAGGGCAAGGTAAGTAAACATTGGGTGTTCTTTAAGGATGGCGTATTCTTTGTCGTCAAGTTTTCCCGGTTTGTTGAGCACATTATCGGGTACATAGAGTTTGCCCAAATCATGCAAAAGGCCGCCAAGCGTCGCGTTAAACACGGCCCTGTCCCCAAGGCCCAGGTACCATGTCAGCTTGGCGCTGATGGCGCTGACCTCCCTTGAATGCAGACATGTGTATGGGTCTTTTATTTCAAGTATTTTAATCATGTTTCGAACAACTTCTAAAAATAAAAAATTCAGCTTTTCCTTTAATTGCATTTCAAATGTTCTGTCAACCATTATTTCTAAAATTAAATCATCCCTGATTTCACATTTAATTGGTATGGCAAAATCTTCCGTGTAAATTGTCGCGCCGTCGGGCATTATGTCTTTTCTCAAAATCTTTGCGCTGCGACCGGTTGCGGCGGCGTCCCTTACAACACAACTGGCGCAGGGCGCGCCGCCATTGGAAATGTCGTAGCAAATTTTTCCCAGAGCATCTTCTTTTTTTAACTTTCTGAGGCGCAGGAAGTGGTCGTTTACAAATTGCACCCTCCAGGATTTATCAATTAGTATATAAGCGACTGGCGTATTCTGGATCATTGCCCTGACCAGTTTTTGTTTGAATTGCGGGTTGTCCAGGTCCAGTTTTTGCTTCATCGCTGCGCCTCCATAACCCTTTTCGTCATTGCTCGCTCATCTTTCCGGCGTTTTCGTTGAAAACCAGCTCGGAAAGGCCGGTTTTAACTTTGTCCAGATATTGACTAAAGTCATTGGCTTCTTTAATGATTTCATGGACGTTGAGTGATGCCTCCGGAACTATTTCATCAACTATGTCGCGTATCTTGGCGATTAGCTGCTTTAAGTCATTTTCAAAGGTGTATTGAATGGTTTTTTCTCTGGTTCTGTCAAACATAATTTCCAAACAACATTTAATTTTTTCGCCATCGGCGCTTAATACATCAATCGGTATAGCAAAGACATCAAAATATAATTTTTGACCCTCAAGATCATCTTCAACCAGCCAGTATTCCTCTTTGCCGGAAGTGAGCGCCCTGACGACAGGGCAGAGAATCGAGCCGTTGTCCATTAAAAAACAAGCCATTTTTTTATCTGTCAAATCAAAGCATTTTCCTGCTATCAATTCTTCAAAGGGCTTGCCTGTTGCGGCGACTAAATTTTCTGAAGCATACAAAACATTAAATGATTCGTCAACAAGAGTATAAAACGCAGGCGTATTGTTAAAAACGGATTCAATAAAAGAATCCGACAACATGACGTCATCCATGTTTTTTATGTCATCGCGCGATTCAGCAACGTTGTCCCAGGAACCGGATTTATGATGTACTGTTTGGTGGACGTACTGGCCTAAATTATCCGCTACAGAAATGCTTATTTCTTTTGTCGGCGTGATCAGCGCCTCTCTGTCGTAACCAAACTCTTCAACCATTTGAACAAATTTATCCACGACATCCGGATCAAATTGAAGACCGGCGGCTTTTTTGATTTCTTCAATCGCGGCTTCGTGCGATATAGCATCCCTGTACGGCCTGTTGGAGGTCATGGCGTCATAAGCGTCGGCCACGGCTGAAATTTTGGCTTCAATGGGAATATCCTGCCCTTTTATGCAGCCCGGATACCCTTTGCCGTCCCATCTTTCATGGTGGGCTATGGCGATGTCTCTCAGAGTATTAAATGAAGTCAGGCCGGTCAGCAACAACCATGTGAACATGGGGTGTTCCCTGATGACGGCATATTCTTTTTCGTTAAGTTTTTCGTTTTTATTAAGTATGCTGTCGGGTATATACAGCTTGCCTAAATCATGTAACAGGCCGCCCAGGGCGGAGTTAAACACAGCCTGTTCTCCCAGGCCGTAATATTCTGTTAATTTTGCGCTGATGATGCTCACGTGCCTGGAATGTTCACAAGTATAAGAATTCTTTTTTTCAAGCAGCTTAATGAAGGCGCTGATGATTTCTAAAAATATAGCGCTGTTTCTCTCTCTGATTTTCATTTCTTTTGTTCTGTCAATCGTAATCTCCAGAATATAATCAAAATTGCCTGTCTCTTCGTTTTTAATGGGAATAGCAAAATCGTCTGAATAAATTACGCCGCCATCAAATAAAATGTCTTTTCTCAGCATCCTTGTGGGCTGACCTCTATTGACGGCGTCCCTGACAATGCACCTGGAGCATGGTTCGCCGTTGTCGTTAGAGACTTCATAGCATATCTCGCCCAGTACGTCGGCTCTTTCCAATTTTCTGAAACGCAGGAAGTAGTCGTTCACAAACCGAACCCTGTTGGCCCTGTCTATGATGATATAGCCAACGGGCGTGCTTTGGATCAGCGTCTCAATCAGCTTAAGCCTGAATTGCGGGCTGTCAAGGTCCAGTCTGTTCCCCATGCTTCAACCTTTTCCTGAATCCAGTATGCCACACAATAACTTTCCCGCAAGTTTTTTCAGGTCTGCCTGCCTTCAAAGCGGGTTTCTATTTCCTCCAGTGTTTTACCCTTGGTCTCGGGCAGTAATATGACGACGGTCAGGAAATTCGGCGCTTTGGGCTTCTGTATTCATTGAACCGCTCTGACAATCTTCGCGAGGCTCTCTTCCTGTTCTTCGATGGACTTTAAGAGGGCGAATTGAACGCGGCACCTGTCCAGGTTGTGGGTCTCCCTCTTGATTTTAAAGTAAGTATCGCCTTGCAGGTAATCGGTCAGGAAACGCGTCCCGCACTCAAAAGTCAACAGCTTGAACGATGTGACCAGGTTGTCTTTTTCTATAGGCAGCAGGGCGTCCTCCACGCCTTCCAGGTAGCCCCTGGCAAGAGCTTCAAATACCGAAACCTGCACGGCTACCCTGCCTAAGTCCCGCTCGTCCTCGGCCACGGGGTTAGCGGCGGAGCGCGCCATGTCGCCGAAGTCATATAAGCTGAGGCCGGGCATGACAGTATCCAGGTCTAACACGCAAAGGCCCTCGCCCGTCCTGTCATCCAGAAACACGTTGTTGAGTTTAGGGTCGTTATGGACGACGCGCTCGGGAACAGCGCCGGATTCCAGCAGTGACAGCAGACTGCCGGCAAGGGTTTCGCGCGAGAGCGCGAAGTCAATCTCCGCTTTTACCGACGCGGCGCGGTTTTTAACGTCTTCACGCGCGGCGGTTTGCAGCGCCGCAAATCGGCTGGGCGTGTGATGAAACAGAGGGATGGTCTCAAACAGCTTAGGCCCGCCGTAATCCGTCAAATCGCGCTGAAACGCGCCAAAAGCTCTGGCTGCCTCAAAGGCCTGCTTTGGCGTTTCGGCAATGTCCCAGGCGCTTGCGCCCTCTATAAAGTGATAGCAGCGCCATAATCGGCCGTCGGGGTCGTAAGCGAAGTTTTCACCGTCCGATGTTTGAACCAGCGTCAAGACGCGCCTATTGAGGTCTTTTTGCCCCCGGCGCTCAGCCTTATCAAGCAAGTGCCTGATGACGTGAGCGATGTTTTCCATTACCTTTACAGGGTTTTTGAATATGTTGTCGTTGATGCGCTGGGCGATGTACCTGGTTATTGCGCCATCATGGTCAAAGGCGACGATAAACGTGTCGTTTATGTGACCGCTCCCGTGGGGCGCCGAGTTTTTGAAGCTGCCTGGCACGTCGAATTTTTTCAGCGCCTCCCGGAGCAGGGTTGCTGCCATCATGAACTCCAAAGCGACTGGGGGTATTTGCCCGACTCTGTTAATTCTCTGACGCGCGCGGTCACCAATTCCTTATCTTCACGGTATGTTACGCCAAACCAGGAGTCCGGCGTGCGCAATACATGAACCTCGGCGCGCCCCGCGCTTATCAGGTCGTCTACTGCGGTGGGTATGTAATACTCTGATTTTAACTCCTGTCCGCGCTCTCTCAGAAAAGCGGCGAACAACTCTTCCAAATGCGCAAAAATGCCTGGCCGGAAGCCCCAGAAGTTCATGGAGACAGGTTCGAGGCCGGTGAATACAATTGCGGAACCGTCAGGCTGTATATCCCGTACGCCGCCCTCAAAGGCTTCCAGCGCCATGTGCTCTCTGACGGAGCGCAGGAGGCCGTTTTCACCAATTTCGCAAACGCCCCTGGTTACCGTTCCATTGGCCGAAAGAGTGTTGGCCATTTGAAAGGCGGCCATGGCGTACTGTTCGGGCGCCGGCTTAATAATCGGCGTGGAAAGCCAATCGGCAAGGGCGCTGAAAGCCCCGGCCCCATAAAAGTCATCGGCGTTAATTGCGATAAAGGGATTTTTGATGGCGTCTCTGGCGGATAAAATCGCGTGGGCTGTGCCCCAGGGCTTCAAGCGGCCTTCAGGGGGGCTGAAGCCTTCAGGCAAAAGGTCAATTTCCTGAAAGGCGTACGCGACGTCCATCCACCTGGCAAAGCGGGACCCTACGCACTTTTTGAAATCGCTTTCAAACTCCCGCCTGATTACAAATACAACCCTCTCGATACCAGCCCTCTTTGCGTCAAAAAGGCTGTAGTCCATAATCTTTTCGCCGCTCGGTCCTATGGGCTCAAGCTGTTTGAGGCCGCCAAACCTGCTGCCCATCCCTGCGGCCATGACTAATAGCTCCGGGCGCGTCATGTCTTCGTTCCACTGGCGGCAAACCAGTCAAAGGCGGTTTTCAGCCCGTTGGCAAAGCTGGTGCGCGGACTCCACACCAGCACCTTTGCCGCTTTTGACGGATCAATCACGCTTCGCCGCTGTTCGCCGTGGATGGCGGGCGCATGCCGAATTAGAAAAGTATCCGCGCCAGCTATGGCGCAAAGGTTTTTTGCTAAATCCAAAATCGAGGTCTCCAGGCCCGTCCCCAGATTGAACACGCCCGTTGCGCTTTGTTTTAGCGCCAGGCTGGCGGCCTCGGCCAGGTCGGTTACGTATATGAAGTCCCGGGTTTGAAGGCCGTCGCCGTTTACATAAATGGGCATGCCGTCGCGCAGCCTTTTGGCAAACAGAGCCACGACGCCGGCCTCACTCTTTGCCCCCTGCCTGGGGCCATAGACGTTGGAAAAGCGCAGGCTGACGCTCTTCAAGCCTCGCAGGATTTCATAGGTATGCAGGTATTTATCCACTGCGAGTTTTGCGACGCCGTAAGGACTCATGGGGGCTTCCGGGTGATCCTCTGTCTGGGGGCCGGCGGCGGCTTCGCCGTATATGGCCCCGCCGCTGGACGCGAAGCCAAAGAACTCCATACCGCTTTTAAGCCCGGCTTCAATCAGCATCAGCGTGGCCATTATGTTTTCAACGGCGTCAAAGACAGGGTTTGAGCAGCTCACGCGCACGTCTATCTGGGCCGCCAAATGAAAAACGGCGTGGGGGCGAATTTTGGCTACTTCGGCTTTCATGGCGCTGTCTTTGAGATCCATCAAAATAAATTCTGCCTTTGGGTTTAGATTGGCCTCTGTGCCGGTGCGTAAGTTGTCTAAAACCCAGACCTGATGGCCCTCCGCCACAAAACGATCCACAAAGTGGCTGCCGATGAAGCCCGCGCCGCCCGTGACAAGAATTTTCATTTGTAGGCCTTATTGCTAAAACGCGCCGTTGTTCCGCCAGCCGGCCTAATTCGGCGAGCGGAACGAAGGGCGCAGGCGAAAACATACATTTTGGTTCTGCTTTTCAAGCGTGATGACTCTGTCAGGGGCCAGGATTAATGCTCATACAAAAAACACCGATATTTTTTTCAGCAATCTAAAGTATAGTCGTGTGACTCGCGGAGCGGAACAGTTTTCCAAGGTTTATAGCGTTTCCGGTTCAAAACCGCGTTTCGCAACCAGAAATATCAGCGGCGCCGAATTCGCGGTTTAGAGCCGGAAACGCTATCATACTTATGGAGTTTTTATGTCTGACCAGGGTATTTCTGTGCTTGATCGCGGCTTTGTCCGCCTTGTGGACCACATGGGGACGGACCTGACGGTTGTAAATGCCGCCCGGGTCTCATTCGGCAAACGCAAGGAGGCTTTTGACGAAAAAGACGCGGAACTGGTCTCTTACCTTGCGGCCCACGAACACACCGCTCCTTTCAGACACGCTTACCTGACGTTTCACGTAAAAGCGCCCATCTTCGTGTTCCGCCAGTGGATGAAGCACCGCGTAGCTTCTGACTTCAACGAAATATCGGGCCGCTACGTGGAATTTTCACCGGATGAATTCTATGTTCCCGAACTCTTTCGCCAACAGGCCAAAATAAATAAACAGGGCGGCGAGGGGCAGATACCGGAGGAATCACGCCAGGCCGCAATGGAAGCCTATACCGCCGCCTGCCGGAACAGCGTGAATCAATACAAATCGCTGATTGAAATAGGCGTTTGCAAAGAACAGGCCCGCTGCGTTTTGCCGCTGGCCTTGTATTCCGAAGTCTATTGGACGGCCAGCCTCCAGGCCATAGCCCACTTTTTGCGCCTGCGTCTGGACTCCCACGCCCAATGGGAGATCCGCCAATTCGCCAGGGCTGTGCGTGAATTGACGGAACCCATCTTCCCCGACAGTCTCGCGGCCCTGATGAAGCCTTATGGTCAGCAAAGAAAGCTATAGCCGCCCCAGCTCATAGATTGCCGGCTGATGATGGTCGAATTGCGGCAGAGACGGATGGGATGGTTGCGGCACTTCTCCCGTTCTCATTCCAATTCTAAATAGAAATTGCTTTAATCTCTATTTAGAATTGGAATGCGCGACACGGATGTCGCGCCGAAATGCGTAGCAAGGCGAGACCACGCTCTCGCTGCAACCAACTACTTCAAAATTGCAGGACGCAATTTTGAAGTAGAATTGGAATTAAATGCTCAAATACAGAGCCGCGTTTTCAACCGGGCTGGCGGAATCGGGCAGGATAAATCGGGGAAGGGACACGCCTCAGTTGACGACTGCCACCGGCGCTAAGGCATAGACGCCGTTTGGGTCATTCATGGAGCGCAGGGAGCGCAGGGCGGATTCCAGTTCGTTTCTGGCGGCTTCAAAGCGACCGGCCTTTGCCAGCTTGCGCTTTTCTGAGCCGCCAAAAGCCTTCAGTAGGCGCTCCAGGGGGGACTTGGGGGCGTCTGGGGCGTCAATGCGGTAGTCGCCTTCGATTTTGGCAAGCTCGGCGGCCTTTCTTATCGCCGCGTCCAGGCCGCCCATCTCGTCAACCAATCCCAGCTCCAGCGCCTTTGCCCCGGCCCACACTCTGCCCTGGGCTATTTCGCGCACTTTGTCGGGTTCTAACTTTCGGCCCTCCGAGACTTTGTTGATAAATGAATCATAAACGCTGTCAACGAGAACCTGTATCCTGGCGAGGTCTTTTTCTGTCATCGGCCTGAACAGGGACGGGGCGCTGAAATCCGCTGTGCGAACGGTGTCAAAGGTTATGCCGTGGTCGTTAGCAAACTTCATGGCGTTGGGCAACATGCCGAAAACGCCGATAGAGCCTGTTATTGTGGAGGGTTCGGCAAAGATGTGGCTGGCGTGCGTGGAAATCCAATAGCCGCCGGAGGCCGCCAGGTTGCCCATGGAAACCACTACCGGTCTGTCCTGTTTAAGGGCGACGAGCTCGCGCTGTATGACGTCCGAGGCTGTGGCGCTGCCGCCGGGGCTGTTGACGCGCACGACAACGGCCTTGACGTTTTTATCCATACGCAGCGCGCGCAGTTCCCTAGCAAGGCTGTCGCCGCCGATTTCGCCCGGGCCGCCTTCGCCGTCAACAATTTCGCCTTCGGCGACGACTACGGCGATGCGGTTACGGCTCTTTTGAGGGCTGGCGGGGATTTTGGCGTAGGCGTCAATGTCAATTTGGGGAAAGTCTTTTGAATCAACGTCTTTTCCGGCCATTTTTTTGAGTTCGCCCAGTACTTCGTCAAAGTGGGCCAGCTGGTCAACCATTTTTTCTTCCACAGCCTCCGCAGCCACCAAAATTCCTTTTTTGTCCGCTATGTTTTGAATGGCGTCCGCGGCTAAGTCGCGCCCTTTAGCTAGCTCCGTTTTATAGCCATTCCAGATTTCGTCCAGATACCCTCTGGTTTGCTCGCGGTTTTCAGGGCTCATCTTGTCAGAGGTAAAAGGCTCTACGGCGCTTTTAAACTTTCCCACCCTCGTGACTTGCACCTGGATGCCGTATTTGTCAAAAGCCTTCGCAAAAAAGGGAGATGTGGCGGAGGGGGCCGTCAGCTGAACAACCCCGAAGGGATTGAGGATCACCTGGCCGAGACCGGCGCAGAGATACATATCTCTTGTACTATAGCCCATATTGTAAGAAATCACGGGCTTTTTGGCTGTAAATCGTCGTAGCGCTTGTTTTAGCTCCGTCAGCGCGGCTGGCCCGGCGCTGTTGAGGTTTCCGGTGATGTACATCCCTGAAATCTTGGGGTCGTCTGAGGCTCTGTCAATGGCCTTGATGAGGGACGTCAAGGGGACGTCCTGTCCCATATTGCCCTGAATAGCATTTTGCATAGCGTCTAAGGCGCTGCTTTCCGTGGGTTTGTCGGGTAAGTTGCGTTCCAGATCGAATATCAGCACGGCCTTGTTTGGCGCCGACGGGGGCTTGGGACCCATGGCCGAGGCCATTATCAGGAGAAAGACAAACAGCCCGCCCGTAAAGATTACAAGGGCGAGGATGGCGCCCAAAAAAGACTGGAAAAAGGATTTCATGGATGCTCCCTTGGTGGTGGGTTGATGAAGTAACGAACTATAAAAAATTGTAACTCATCTCAGGTGTGAGTTGGAGTGCGGAACGCCTAATCGCTTGCCCGCCAGTTTCTTCTTCAGCAACTCTTCGGCTTCGGGTAGAACTTCCATTGCCTTTATGACCTGGGGATCAACCAGGCACTGGTACTTAAAGCCGGCGTCAGTCCCATAGCCAATCGTCTGCATTTCAATGGTCAGCCTCTCTTTGATGTCGCTTTTGGCCGCTTCCCACTCGGCGTCGGTGATGGTTATCCTCTGCTCGGCCAGCCAGTGCTTGAAGCGAGCCATCAGCGCGTCGTCAGCCGCCTGGCCCAGTTTGACGCCGCGGCTGTCCCTTTCCGCAACGGCGAATTTCAAGTAAGCTCCGCTGATGCGCTGGAGCCTTACGGCAGCGATGTTGTCCAGCTTTGAGTGAACGATGTAGTCGGGGCGTATCCCCCCGCCGCCATAGACCACACGGCCTAAGCTCGTGCGGTATTCAAGCCCCTTTGGCGCGCCGGGGCCGGATTCGTCCTCATCGTCCGCAAAGTAATAGTCGTCCAGTCCGTGCTGATAATCCCGCTGGATGCAGCGTCCCGACGGCGTGTAATAGCGGGCGATGGTCAGGCCCAGGCCGCGGGTGCGGTTGATGGGTACGACCACCTGAACCAGCCCCTTGCCCCAGCTGGTCTCGCCTACGACCAGGCCCCTGTCGTTGTCTTGTATGGCGCCCGAGACTATCTCGGAAGCCGAAGCCGAGCCTCTGGTTATAAGAACAACGATGGGAAAGGTATTCATCGAGGCTTCCGGCCCCGTGCGGTAAACAACCGGTTCGCGGCCCTCCCTGCCCTTTTGGGTCAATATCAGCTCGTCAGGCCCCAGCAGTTGCTTTGAAACGCCTATGGCTGAATCCAGGCTGCCGCCCGGGTTGTCCCTGAGATCCAGAATCAGCGCGTGAAGCCCCTGCCCCTTGAGGGCGGCGAGGGCCTTGCCGAAGTCGTCTGAGGTGGCCTCGCCGAAATCGCGTATCTTGATAAAGGCAACGCCACTGTCGAGCATGAAGGCGTAGTTGACGCTGTTGCTGGGTATCTCGGCCCTTGTTATTGAGACATTTATGGGCTGGTCAACGCCCGGGCGCTGCATCGTGAGCACCACAACCGTGCCCTTTTCCCCCCGCAGTTTTCGCATGACCTGAACGTTAGTCATACCTTCAGTGCTCTTGCCGTCAATCTCGCGGAAGTAGTCCCCAGAGCGCAGCCCCGCCTTTTCGGACGGCCCGCCCGGCACCGTGCTGACTATAACCACGCCGTCCGGCTGCTGCTGAATAATCGAACCAATGCCAAAATAGACGCCCTTTTGGTCTTCCCGCATGTTGCGGAACTCCTGTTCGTCCATGAAACTGGAGTGCGGGTCCAGTGTGTTGAGCATACCCCTGATGGAAGCGTAGGCCACCTGGGTGGGCTGGAGAGGGTCTATGGCCTGCTTTTGTATGAGCGTCATTACCTCTGTCAGCGTCTCAAGGCCGCGCCTCCTGGCCTTTTCGTCCTGGCTGCTCCCCACCAGGGGGGCATAGACGGCCATGACGCCTAAAATTACCATCCAGAGCCAATTTCGGGAAAACCAGCGAATCATTTTTACCTTCTCGTGAAGTCATGGTTGTGCGACTTGTGGAGCGGAACACTTTTTCCATGATTTAGTAACCGTACATGATTTCCGCTCCACAAGTCAAATGCGCGGATGCACTGGCGCGGATACGGCCCCGCAAGCGTTCCAGGCCGCGGATACGGCATCGCAAGCGTTCCTGTTTTTCAAAGTTGAACGGGTCTGGTATCGGCCGCGCTTCGGAACGCTTCGGATTTCTTGGGCGCTGCGCCAATCGCCTTTTTGAGCAGGTCGCGGAGCGTTTCAAGCTCGGAGTCAGAGAGCCGCGACCAGTCGTAGCTCGCCGCCGCCCCCGCTTCCCCGCCCGCCAGGCCTATAATCCTGATGCGTTGCGCCTGGACGCGCAGGGCCGCGCTGATGGCCGTCGGCTCCCCGTTTTGGATGCGCTCATCCAGCCGCTCTATCAAGTGGTCGCAAAATTCAACTTCACGCCGGATATTGTCTGCCTGCGCGTTCATAAATGCCTCCAATTTCTATGTTTATAGCGTTTCCGGCTCAAAACCGCGTTTCGCCCCAGGAGTATATGCAATACCGTACTCGCGGTTTTGAGCCGGAAAGTAGCGCAGTGCGCCTGAACCTGCCTTTTCCACTAGATATAATTGAATCATGTGAGCTAATTGCAAAACCTCCAGCTTCGCCAGGAACGCGGGCGCCAGACGCGCGTTTTTCAGGAATTACCACACTGGCGCACAACGCTGTCAGGAGGTTTTGCAATGAGATCGAAATCAACAGACTTCTTTTGTAACCATGACGAGCTACTTCAAAATCACATGTGCCAGCGAACAAAAACTCCCTGTTTGGCGAGTTACAAAGAGGTCTAATATAGCGATTCCCCTAAATATTTAGCGTTGTTACATGGAGGTTTTGCAATTAACTCGCCAGATCAAATTTAATATCGCGCTCACACTCGCGGTTCCCAACACCTTTATCATCCTCATTGGCCCTTGCGGACGTTCCAAAAGGCGTGTATTCTGAAGTAAATGAGAATGAGGATGACATTTCAATCATACTACTCCCCACGCAATTTAGCTCTCTGGCTGCCAGGATTCGGCTGGATATGATGACAACGAAGCATGTTTGAAAGGAGATTCTCGTGGCGAGAATTTGCGCACAATGTGGACACGTAGAACATGATGCGAAAGCAGAATATTTTTGTTCTCAATGCAAGGCAAGTTCAATGCGACAAGCTGAACCAACAGAAGAGAAGTGGATTCGTCTTACTGATTACCAAATCAAAATGGCTTTACTGGAAATTGACACATACGAGGCTATAAATCGCAAGCATATCAGAGCAGAGGCAGTACGGCGCGGGATTCTTCATAATATTGATTCCACTGTTCGAGCCTGTGATATTAACATTTCTTTTAGGTCAATGGTAGAATTGATTTTCAAATGGATGTTCGCTAGTATAATTGCCTCAATTCCATTTGCAATTATTGTTATAGCGATTGTTATAGCGGTATCAGTAGTAGTGGAATTCCCAAAAGGGCCTCAAGGCTGCTTTGTATTAATCGCCCTAATTATTTTAATATTCTTGTTTTATTACTACGCAAAATACCGCATTCGGCGATGGGAGCGGAGATGAAGATGTACGCTTGGACAAGTATTGATACTTTGGATTAGTTTAGTGTTTCAATGATAGCAGCGGTGGGGCTGCCTGTTGGCGGAAAGTGAGCCGAGGCGCGGCCTGTGTATTTGTCGCGGCAAGAGCGGATCAACGCTCATTTCCTGATTTGCTTTGTAGCGCTGGTCATAGCACGGTTATTGCAGAGGCGGCTCGGCAACAGATTCAGCATAGCAGCCATAGCCGAGAGTCTCTCAAAGGCGTCGTGCAGCCGCCTTGAGGAGAAGTGATATGTAAGGAACTATAGCGATGAAGTCATTGTTGCGCTGAAAGATGAAATGGAAATTGACCTGACCAGAAAATATCTCCAGTTGGGGGACATCAGGAAGATATTGGGAACCACTAAAAAGCAAGCTGATTAGCAATAATCTCGTGTAAGACACAAATCAACGTAAATACATGATAACAATATACTTGTAGGTGATTTTCGATAACCCAAATGTCAAAGTCGGGAAATGAAATCAAAACAGTTGGCTCCATTGACGCAGAAATATTGACGTTGCTTCAAGAACGTGGATTTGTGCCGACCAGTGCGGATATCGAAATTCTGGACAAGCAAGTAATCCACGCTA